>CAJLTZ010000013.1 GCA_905209725.1 uncultured Muribaculaceae bacterium | reverse complement strand
TATCTGTCGCTCAACCGCCACGGATTTGATCACTATGCCCGTATGTCAGAAAATGTGGCAGACTTTGCCTTTTTTGATGCTATTCCTGTATGATGTTGACAAATACGTTTTAGAGGAAAGTTACGAAATTTTTTCGAGACTTCGGCTATCGTTGACAAAGTTAACAAACAGTATGGGCGAAAATATGGCACACCGAAGTTAAGAATCGTTGTCATTGCCATAAAAGTGCTCTGATTCAGGCTCGGCAGCCATGGATGGTTCATCCGTGTCAGACTCGATAAAGTATGAATGAGTCGGCCTGACAATGCAGCTATACAGTTGTTTAAGATACTCCTCTCTCCCTTTAACAGTTTTGATTTCACACTCCCATACCCGGATTACTCGCCAACCAAGGGCTTTCAATTCAGTTTCGTTGCGGGCATCACGAGCAACATTGTTCTTTATCTTCTCCTTCCAAAACTCAACATTGGACTTTGGCAACCGGAAATATTTGCATCCCTCATGCCCATGCCAAAAGCATCCGTTGACGAAAATGACGGTCTTGTATTTCGGCAGAACAATATCCGGATTCCCCGGTAGTTTTCTGACTTGAATACGGAAACGCATCCCACGGGAGAAAAGATACTTCCGTGCAATTATCTCCGGCTTAGTATCCTTTCCCTTGATCGCCGCCATATTCCGGCTACGCTGTTCGGGTGTCTTAATATCAGTCATATTATTACAACAAAGTTAATAACAATATTGCTATTCGTCAACACATTAGTGTCAATTAAATTTTTTTTGTAATTTTGTGAAAGAATCCTCCCTCCGACCTCTTCAATGGATGTTTGAGTATCCCTGGATTGACATTTAATGGAATCTGACATTCAAAATATGACACCCGCTGAGATTGCTCAGTCATGGGATGGTCACTTTCATTTCAATAAGGCACAGAATGCTACTGAATTTTCAGATGAGAAACACGGTTTACGTTCTCCACAAATAGGTGCGCTTCATTCTATAATGGCTCATTTGGAATGTGGTGAGGACGAGAATGGCATAATTGTTATGCCTACTGGTACGGGTAAAACTGAAACTATGCTTTCTTTTATGGTGGCACATCAGTGCATTAGGACATTAGTAGTTGTACCATCAGATGCATTAAGATCCCAGATTGCCAAAAAATATAGGACTCTTGGTATCCTTAAAAATATTGGAGTAGTTGATATAGAAACAAATTTACCTAAAGTTATGGCAATTATGGGCCTTAAGCCATTCTCAGATTGGAAGGCTATCATGGAGCAGAATGTCATTGTAACAACAATGGCTTCAGTCGCAAAACTCGAAGAAAATATAGTGCGTAAATTGGCCTCAGAGATAGATTTTCTAATTATAGATGAAGCACATCATAGTAAGGCTGATACATGGTCAAATTTTATTTCGTTTTTCCCGGGTCGAAAAGTATTGCTTTTTACCGCAACGCCTTTTAGAAATGACGGAAAACGTCTTGATGGTAAGATTCTGTTTAACTATTCACTCAGAAAAGCTCAGGAAGAGGGATACTATAAGCCGATAAAGTTCCATCCTATTATTAAATACAACAAGGATGACGGGGACAAGGCTATTGCAGAAGAAGCAACTAAAATTCTTCGCGAAGACCTTGACAATGGATTTGACCATATCATGATGGCCAGATGTAAAGATCATAAAAGGGCAGAGGAAGTTTTTAAAATTTACGAACAATATACAGATTTGAACCCTGTCCTAATTCATAGTGGGACACCAAGGAAAAACGAGATAATGGCTCGCATTAACAATAGAGAGCATAAAATCGTAGTGTGTGTAAATATGTTGGGAGAGGGATATGATTTGCCACAACTCAAAATAGCTGCTGTTCATGATGAGCGTCAAAGCCTGCCGATTACACTGCAATTCATTGGTAGATTTACCAGAACTGCTCCAAATTTAGGAGCCGCAAGTTTTATAACGAACATTGCGTCTGCACCCATATCGCAAGAACTAAATCAACTTTACCAGCAGGATGCAGACTGGAATTTTTTATTACCACGTATTAGCGATGGCCGGACATCGGAAGAACAAAAGATAAACGATTTCATGCGAGAGTTTAAGGGCTCTCTAACAAAAGAAATCTCTATAGATGACATTCGACCGGCTCTTAGTGCAGAAGTATATTCTACAACCTCGAGAACAACAAACTGGGGAAACTGGGAAAAGGGACTTCCTGGAATCAAGCAATACCAATACAAAAGGTGGGCCTCCACTATGGATATGTTGGTTGTTGTCTTGGGACATACCTCAATGGTTGATTGGGGAACAGTCGGGAAAATGGAAAACCTTGGCTGGGACTTAATCGTAGTTTATTTTGATGCAAGAAATAGGCGGATTTATCTTAACTCCACAATGGGAATAAGAGGAGAGAGGTTTTTAGACGCTATTTTCGGTAATGCAATTAAAGTTGATGGAGACAAGGTCTTTCGCATATTTCACGACATTAGGCGCTTAATGTTTACTACAGTAGGTGCACGTTTGCCTCATGGAAAAGACATTTCATTTCAGTCTTTTGTTGGTAGTAGTGTGCAAGATGGCTTAAGTGATGTTACCAGAGGAAAACTTGTAAAAAATAATTTCTTTGGGATTGGTTATCGAGATGGAGATAAGTGCAGTTTGGGATGTTCTCGTAAAGGCAAGATCTGGTCAAGAGAACGTGCTAACCTTTTCAAATTTAAACGGTGGTGTGATGAGATGGGTTCTCTTTTGGTTAACGAGTCAATTGACCCAGATAGCATCTTTAAAGGAACACTTAAGAGTTCACTAATCAAACTATACCCTAATATCAGACCGGTTAATTTTGATTGGGCTCCTGAGGTTTATGATGGTGGCGCCCTCCTATTACAGTATGGAAACGTTTTCGTTTCATTTGAAGATTGCACAATATCAATTGATGCCGAGAGTTCGGATGAACGATACCTGTTCTTCACGATAGTCAATGATTCGTTTACGATTCGTGCAAAGAGTAGTCTTAAATCGAGTGGAACTTTTTATGAATTGCTTTCACCGATGGACAAACCCGTATATTTTGTTCGAGGAAACGTGAGCGAAGGGATCGATGATTTTTTCAATCATTTTATCCCGGCTATATTTTATGCCGATGGCAGTGTTCTCTATGGTAATCATTTGGTTGATTCTCCAATAAATACGCCGAAATTTGCAAAAAATGATTTGCGGATTGAAGATTGGACTGGGGTAACTTTAAGCAAGGAATCTCAATGGTCTAAGAAACATGAGCTTCAGAAGGACTCTATTCAATATGTGTTCAGTAGGAAGATATGGGATAGACATCAGTTGATTATAGACGATGATGGGGCTGGAGAAATTGCAGATCTAATTGGATTCGATGAATCAGAAGAAGGGATAGAAATTACTCTATATCATCTTAAATTTGCATTAGGAGGAAAACCATCGGGTGACATAAACAATCTTTATCAAGTATGTGGACAAGCAGTAAAGTCCATTCGTTGGAAATACACTATGAGTCGACGTATTTTTGATAGCATACTTAAAAGAGATGAGAGTAAGCAATCGTCGGGAAGAGCATCTTCTATTCTAAAAGGCACACATGAAAACGTATTAAGGTTTCGAGAACAGGCATTAAATTCTAGAATGTTGAAGTTTCATGTTGTTATTGTGCAACCGGGGCTAAGTAAGGAAAAATGCTCAGAAGAAATACTAATACTTTTGGGTAACGTAAAGCAATTTCTTTTAGATGTTTCAGCAATAGACTTTAATGTCATCTGTAGCAAATAGAAAAATTTGTTTCCATTAATCAAAATGCTGGTATTACTAATTCCTATTCCGCATACGATGATAATAAATATGCTGTGTAATAAATGGGAAGAAGTTTAAGCTTCGGTATAAAACGCCTCGGCAAGAGGGTGAGTCTTGTCGGGGCGTTGGTCAAAGTGTTTTAGGAGCGTTAGCGGATGTAATTAGAGTCGGATGCAGGCGATGCGGCAGCCGGGGACTTGGTTGCTGGCGAGGGGTTGGCAGTCTTCGTCGGCGACGTGGAGGAACCCGTGAGCCTTGGCGGTTTGTTTCAGCCAGTGGATGAAGGCTCTCATCTCGGCGTGGATGACTTCTTGTGCGCCTTGGAAGCTGATGCGGATGATTATGAGCGTCATGTCGGGGATTCCGAGGTGGCCTTCGGAGCGTTCCCAGAGGCAAAATTGTATAGCGCGGCCTTCGCCGAAATAGTGGACACAGGCTCCGATGGAGTTCCAATCGAGTGTGGCATCATTAGGGTTGTCTCCGAACACTTCGGAGATATAGGAACGGAAGTGCTTTCAGCCAATCTCGGCTGCATTCGGCAAAGCTCAAGTAAGCTTGGCTCTGCGCTCATTGGCATGAGATGTCAAGGAAGAAGTCCTTGATTGCGTTGTGGGTTGTTGATTTGATTTCTCGCATGAGTGGTTCAGGTGTTAAAGGGTTAAACATGCGATTTTACATCCGGGCACCTGGTTCGGAGCGTTCGTAGGTGCGTGGCTCTCGTCAGCGATGTGGCGGAAACCGTTGGCTTTTGCCGCATCCCGTAACCATATAGAAACAGCATCGGCTTCTGCCTGAGGATTCGCTACCTGACCGGAGATGTAGAACACATTGACGATGACGGTCATGTCGGGGATTCCGAGATGTCCGTTGGAGTGCTCCCATAGACGGAACTCGAAGGCTCGGTTCTGTCCGTGGTATCGTGCCGTTGCGCCGACACAGTTCCAGTCGAGCATGAACTGGTCGGGAGTTGCTGAATAGTTCTCTACCATGAAATTGCAGAAATCATGGTAGAAGGCCTTGATGCTCATCTGAGCACCTGCCGAGATTGGATTTGAAAAGTTTGCTGTCATTGAGTTTGTGAAGTTTGAAGTTTACCAAAGGTGGTTGTTGGACTCTGGAGTCCAAGGGTCAGAGGGACGGAAATACACATGGGTGCGGTCGGCGTTTTTGCGGCGTTCATGTCGGATGGTCATTGCCTTGATGCTGTCCTGTTCCTGACGGGTTCCGACCATCATTGCCTCTTCGCGTAGCATCATGTTTCGGATGCCGTCAGCGTCATAGCTAACTCGTTCATAGCGGTAGAGCCACTCTACTTTCTGGAGATGCTCGTTCTCTTTGTTGAGATTGTAGCACCAGATACCGATTGTAGCACCAGATACCAAGTCCGACAGCGATAAGAACAATAATTCCGGCGACGGCATAAACCCATTTGGGAATTGCCGCCCAAATAGCTCCGTTGACAATGTTATACATTCGGTCAGTTAGCTTCTTTGCCGATTCGTTGAGCCCGTTAATCTGGCTTGTGAACTCATTTCGGATGCCGACATGGAGGGCCTTTGTGACGTTCTTGTCGAGTCCGTCCTTGAAGGCTTTGGCGAAGGCTTCTGCTAGTTTCTCCGGGAACTGCGAGAAGTCCAGACTCTTGAGAGAATCGGTTTTCTGCTGCTTGAGGGCTACTTCCACAACGGTCTTTACAGACTCGTTGGTGGCTACATTACCCGGCAACTCGACCTGAATTTTATCAGGAACACAAGGTGCGGTTGATGTCTGCTCCGGGGTAGATACCAGTCTTGTATCAATACCCGTGAGCAAATCCTTATTCTCTTTCGCGATTTTGAGAAGGTCGTCAATCTTCTCATCTTGTTTCTTGACGATGGAATACATATCAGCCATTACAGTGATCTTCCTTTCTTCTTTTTGGGTTTCTTTTTCATTCTGCGTTCAAAGTCCACTTCTTCGGGATCATAGCCGGGCCCGACTTGGAATAGTCCGCCGATAGCCTGACATCCGGTCTCGATTATGTTCTCTACTACATTCGCCACAGGTGATTCCTTGACCTTCGCTGTCACCGAAATCGGTGCCGGTTGCTGAGGCTGTGTCTCCCTGATTCCGGCGTTCTTGGCAAAGAATTTATCCAGACGCTTGTAGGAAAAAGCGCGGTCAATCTTCGAACCGTTGAAGGTAAATTCGCCGTCGGAGAACCGTATGCCCTGCGGCTTGCCGGTGTCGCGGTCGTTGTAAAATTCGACTGTTATTCTGGCCGGAGCGAGGCGACGGCGGAACTCATCCCACGATTTACAGCGGTACATCGCCGCCTGAATCCTGGGCGTCATCTCGGCAATCGCATCCTCATACAGCTTCTTTTTCGGCGAAAAAGTCAGTCCGTATTTCAGTTTTATTGCCTTGGTAGCATCACGACTTTTGTCGAAATCATTGCTTTCGTCAATGGCTTTGCCGTGAAGATTCACGCGATTATAGACGATATGGAAATGCGGCGAGCCGGTTTCGAGATGACGCACAATCAGATATTGCGTGTCCCGGATACCCATCTGTTCCATATATTCTTTTGCCAGCTGAACCATGAACTCATCGGTGAGACGGGGTAAATCTGCCTTGTCGAAACTCACGGCGATATGTCCGATGGGCTTGCTGATTCTCTTGTTGAGGCTCGCCCCGATGTCGAAACTGTCCACAATTCTGCGGTAGTCATTGCCGAGAATCCCGTCGGAATCAATCACTCGCCAAGTGTCGGCAGTGTACTGTTCCTTGTCATGGAATTCACGCATGACGTAGCCGACAATAGCTGCTGCGGTTCCCTTAACGAGTATTTTTGCTATCATAACAGAGAGGAATTTGAGGTTTTCAACTTGCCAAGTGTGGCTAAAATCCCATCGAGACAAGCCTCAGCCTTTCGCTTTGTCGATGGCCATGCGTTAGCCTGACAAGCCTTGACCTGATCGTTGAGATTCTTGCCTTGATACATCAGTTCGCGTATCGCCTCCCGTTCAAAGTCGGTGAGTCGTCCGACAACGGTGAGTCGAAATGCACAGATTCTAAGCAGTTCGGCGATGCTGACACCGGCGGCTGCGGCCTTGGCTTTCACCATGCGTTCTTCCGCATCGGTGAAATTTACTGAGACTTTACGGTCCCTTTTATCACTGGATTCTTTCTTTGGTCGCCCACGGAGTTTGACTCCAGGAGCGTCCTGATTGAACTTTCTCATTCGTTGGGTTGGGGATGGTGACCGTAGGGAACAGAGAGCGTCCTATGGGATGCGAGGGGTTTCGGATTGGGAATTTTTTACCTCCCGAAACATACCCTTGCATCCCCAACTAATCCACTATCGTTTCTTAGTTGCGCGTTGACGATAACCGCTCCCTGCGGTCGGGTTAAACATTAGAGCTTGCGCCAGATTTCGGTGTCGTCACCGTAGAGGTCGAGATGCTCTATAAGGATGGCGTTGATGTAGCTGCCGACAGTAGTGTCGCGGTCGCCGAGGATACGGGCGATACGTTCAAGCTTCTCCCATACGCTGTCCTCGATGTTGACCGGATGACGCTTTACCAACTTTGACGGCATGAGATATGTAGCCTTGAAATCGGCGAAGTCCGATTTGCGTTGCTGCTTGCCGATACGCTGTTGCTTGGGCTGTCCGGTTGTAGCAGTCACGTAAGTGGCCTCGGTTGCTGCCTGTTCGTTGTCAAACAGATTGTCCGCGTTGGCAGGAGGGGCGCTGTTAATAGTGTTATCGCTGTTAACAGTAGAAGAGGTGGTGATAGAGTTATCTGATTTCATTGTTACTTCGGGGTTAGGGGGTGAAACTTTGGATTTGGGTGCATCAGTCAACTTGGTTGACTTGGATGCGGGTGTTGACGGAGATTTTTTCGCAGTCATTGTTTTTCTGTTTTTGAGAGTTTGTGAATAGTATCAGTGTCCGGGTCATACCGTTCAACTGACACAAGAGTTAGTTGCAGGTCATCAATGAGTTTCTGTAACGTCGGATTCTTCCTAATCATGGCTTGCAGCACAGCTTGGTCAGGCTCGATTTGCAGGAGATAGTCTGCAATGTCAAGTCCTGCTGTTCGCTCGTTATCAGTGGCAATTTCTTCAAGATAGTTGAAGATGCTTGCCTCAATACCAAGATTATGGAGCAAACTCAGTTTCTGCCGCCACTGGTCGGTCGCGCCGATGTCGGGAAATAGGATGACCTGATGGCCTTTGAGAACACGGAGCGAATCAGTATTGAAGCATCCGTTTTTCCCTCCGGAAGCGAGCCACACATATTCGGGCAGATAGTATGCTGCCACAAGTGCGGTCTTCTCGCTCTCGACAATGGCGACAGGTTTGCCTCTGTTCATCGGCAAGAGATGTTCGCCGAAAAAACACTGACGCAGATTGAAGTCGGGCAGTCGGAGCAACGAGTGAACCCATGTAACATGGTTGAACGGTTCCTTTTCGCGCTTGCCTGTGTCGGCATCGTAGAGCATCACCTTTCCGGCGCGGACGCTGCCGTTAATGTCAGTCTGCCAGAACACGCATGAGCCCGGCCAGTGCTTAGAAGTGCCTACACTATAATCCTTCATCAGTTTGATGGCATCCTCGGCTCCGAACTTGGAGCGGAGGAACAGATAGAGATTATTCTTCTCATAGCCGTGCAGAGTCTGGACAACAGTCTCTGCCGCGATGAAAGATGTTGGCTTTCGCTGCTCGGTCGGCTTGGCTCGACACGCTAACGGAGTGGCGAAATTGCGGTGCTGTGGCTTTGATTGCGGATTGCGCTCAAAGTATTCCTTTGGTGTAAGATGGTAACCGCAACTCTGTTCATGGTCGCATCTTCCGACATCATCAGGAAACAAGATTTGTTTCTCGGTGTCGATGTAGCGGCTAAAACAGCGTTTCTTGTGGCAGGCAGGGCAACAGTGTCGGCTTCCGACCCCTTTATAGGGCTGGAGAATGAATCTATGATTGTTCATAGTGTTAATTATGGGATTTGGGTGTCGCAGTTTGTGCAGTTTCCGCAGTTTGCCTGATGAAACTGCCGGAACTGCGGAATCTGCATGGAGTTAGAGTTTGAGATATTTGCCATGCGAGGACTTCTGGAATAATTTGCCAAGATTGTTTTTCAGGAATTCCATAAAGGTGCGTTCTGCCATATCGTTTGCTTTTGCTATGGCAATGCCTTCTCCGGTCTCAAATTCCAGAGGGAGTGCGGTGACTATTGCCAACTGCTGTGCAGTGAGCGACAGCTCTTTCAGAATTGTCTGAACCTTTACAACTGATACTTTGAAATATTCGGCGAGAGAAATGGCCCGCTCAACAGATATGAGGTCAATCATATCCTTCCCGGCATCATTGCACGCCCAGCGAGCCATCTGAATAATCAGACAGAACCGTATGGCATAAATCTGGAGCTTGCAATAGATACCGACAATCGTCTCGTTTGGCTCTCGGTCGCAGATGTCAGACAACTCGTGTTGCCACTTGAATAGGCGTATCATGGCTTCCTCGGTAAACGGTATGCTTATCGGCAGAATATCGTTGTTCTCATCAACGGTACATTGCAATTCCATGAGCCTCGATAAAATGCGCTGCCATTCAGCGACCACATCGAATGTCGGTTGCTTCATCGACCACCGGGTAGAAGTTTCGTGGCGGAGCAGGACAAACAGGATGCGGTCAATGAAACCGTTGGCAGAGCGTTCACCTTTGGCAAGTTCGGAAAGAATGCGTTTTTGCATCGTACCGATTACGGACACAAACGGACGCTTGATGAAGATTGAGTTGCGCGAGCTTTTGCGGTCGGACATTGTAGGTTTTGCACTGAATACCGACAGCCAGAATTGTTCCTCGGAGCCATTGTTATAACGGTTGAAATTTTTGACCCATGCCGAAAGCTCATCGGACAGCAGACATAGACCACGGCGGTTTTGCGAATGAACAAGACTCAGTCCCTCCGGAGTTATATCAGACACAAGGAAACGACGGCGGACAGGTTCACGGAGGCAGACCTCAATACCTTTTTCTGCACGTTCCTTCCGGCTCATTTCAAGTTTATCCTGATATTCCAGATACTGTTTCTCATAAATCCGGTTTTGCTCGTAGTCATGCTCCACAAACGGGCGCATTGCAAAACTCAGTGGATGGCTTTTGTTGGCGCCGGGTCTTCCGATTAATGCCATATACAGGATGGCGCTTTCGTCCCAGCCATCTTTCATCCGCGCAAGATGCGTATTGCCTATCGCTACCGACACGGCCACCAACATTGCCGCCGCGACATAATCGACGGGAAATCCATAGCAGTCGTTCACCTCCCCGATGATACGTTGGATTTTGGAGGGATAGAGGCTAATGGGAAATCCGCCGCCGGTGATAGCAGTGCAATGGTCGATTGCCTTATCGAGCACGAGCTGAGGTGTAAACACATCGCTCATAGGCTAACGGCTCATGTGGTTTCGTCCGCCGGGGCGCAGACCTTTGTTCATCTCGGCAACCATTTCATCATACTTCTCTTGCTGAGATTTCGGTTTGCCCGAAGCCATATATTCCAGAAGCTCGCTCCTGATGAAACGCCATGCTTTGCCGCCGGGATTCTTATATGCCGGGATTATTCCGGCGCGAGCCTTTTCATAGAGAGTGTTCTTGCACTCTCTGAGTAGCAGACAGGCCTCCTTCGCAGTGATGAAAGGAGAACTGTCAGTTGAAGGGGGAGCGAGCACGTTGCGCAGCTCCCGCAGCTCATCCTGCAAGGCTGATACTCGCTCGATGAGATAGACTACCGCTTCGGGAAGTCTGTCAAAAGTCACGGGTGTTGTGAACATGGAAACAACCGAATCCTTAGGAAACCGTCGTGCCAACGTGGCACATCCGGGCTAAAGATTCGGTTGCAAATGTATAAAGAGATGAATAGGAGAACAATGAGGCCTAAAGCCCCTCAAACCGTTCTCCAAAACGTCTCCAAAGCCTCTCCAATGGGGAAAAACGACTTCTCCGGCAGGAGATTTGTTGAGATGGGTGAGATGGGTGAATTTTAACCGGCGAGAAGTTCATTATTAAGGCATTTTGAATTTTTGCCTTTTTTCATCTGTCGGTCTATGAAATCATCAAATTCCTCGTCAGTCATGGGTTCATCGTCTTCATCATCTTTTTCCTCATCATAATTAGAGTAATCGTAGTCCTCGTTGTCCCATTCATCGTCGTCATCGGGCCTTTCTTCGTCTTCAAACAGCGGAGGCATTCTCACTGGTCGATTTTCTGTTTGGATTGGAGTAATGGGGTCCGCTTCCTCATGAGGAGTCTCGATTGCTTGAGCTACGGTCGCCGGTCCAGCGTCTTCCGAGATGAAACTTGTTTTTGTGTCCTCGATTGCTTCCGATTGTTGAACTTCGTTTGAAAGACGATATTCTTCAATCGAGAAATTGTTGTCAAAGCGTTCTTCGATTTTGATCACACCCCTGCGTGGATTCTGTTTGAGTTTCTTTGGAAGCTGATTGTCTGAAAGACCATCAAGATGATAGTGGAATGTGGTTTTCAGGAAGTGGGTGATGAAATTGTTTTGTTTTCCGAAGAGCCGTCCCATATTCCATCCATAGTGCAGCAGTGCCCATTTCTCGACAGGGGCAGAAACTTCAATTCTCCGTATTTTGCCTCCAGCCTCAATTTCTTCGGTGCTACGCGGATCCCAGTTGGGAGTGGAAGCTTTCTGAAATAATCCCAGCTTTAAAAGAAGTGTCGGGACATCTCGCTGTTTGACGTAGCTGCCGAGTACCTCGATGGTATACTCACAGGCGAATCTATATACGGCATCTTCCCGAGTCTGAATGAGTTCTGATGCCGAATTTTTCATCTCGTTGATGTTTACGGATACAACGCCATCTTCATCTTTTGAAATCGTCGCTCCGGTCGGGACTGCAACTTCACGTTTCAGGTCAGACATTACATTGCGCATTATCTGCTCTAAATCATCGCGCGATACAGGTGCCTGCTCAGGAGACGGTGTAGGCTGTTCTACTGAGGACTCTGTAGCGAGTGGTTGAGGTGTTGGAGCTTTTACCTTTTCTTCTTTTTCCTTATTTTCGCCGATTAACGGCATGTCTTTACCCGAAAGGAACTCAACTAGTATTGCATAAAGGGCAAGTCCGCCGATTATAATAAGGCAAAAGAATACATTGGCATTGAATTCTGATTCTCCTTTGGAGAGGATGGAGTGGCGGATGACCAGTGCCGAAAATATATCGACAGCTATCACCAGCACAAGCAGCCAGGGATGATGGCCTTTGAATAGGTCTTTCATACGGTGGTTGTTTAATCTTATAGTCTAAAATTTGGTGGGTTTAACAAACAACGTTAAAACACGATGATACTTCCTATTGTTCATCTGGTTCCCTATGATGAAACATTCAACTTTCTTGACCATAGATTTGTTTGTGTTATATATTTGCTTTATCTTTGCAAATAAAATGATAGCACTATGGAAGCCGCAATTCAGAAGAAGGCCACAATGTTCCGTTTGAACGTGGATCTGATAGAACGCCTAAAGGAGATGGCAAAAAGAGAGCATCGCAGTCTCAATAATTTTGTTGAGTGTGTGTTGCTTGATGTTGCGTATAATGAACCTAACGAAGTTACGAAGGCTGCAATGGAAGAATCCCGGAGCGGCAAACTCCGAGATGTGCCTCCAATTGATACCTCGTCGGTAGAAACTATGCTTAAGTCTATAGAATCATGAAGTCACTTCTTCCTTCAACTCAATAACATGAGTAAAGCATTTTATTTTATCTGTTTAACAGCATTGTTTACGGCTTGCAATTATAGAGGTGAACAAACTCAATCCTCCAAATGGAATGATGGATATGATCCGAATCATTCTGAATGCTTTGATACTGTAATTTGCGAGAATGGAGATTCCTTATTGATTATAAATATAGCAACTGACTCTATTTTATGAAACCGGTATATATATGCTATTTAGATAAAGATGCATTTTCCCATGTTGTCTCAGATATAGAGTATATCGGCACAACTACATTTGTAGATTTATCAGGTGGAATTGAGGCCAAAGAGAACGATATTATAATCTTTGTCGGTACAGATTATAGATCCTATAACGAGCAACGTTTTATTGGAACAACGATTAAAGAAGTATGTTGGGACGATTTGCCCGCTACTGTCTATATTCTTAACAGTCTATATGATTTATCCTATATAGACACAGACTTTGAGTCATATATAGAGGCAATGGAGTATAAGAAAGAGCCGAATTCTCTTTGTCTGTTTTCTGAAGATGGAAAATTAGTTCAAATGCTCATCCCTCAGTTTTATAAATATATGAACCCTGAATAATAGCGTATTAATCAAGTCTCCCAAAACTGCTATAAAAGTATTAACGAAGTGTAAAGCCATCCCACAAGAGGCGAGATGGCTTTACTCAGGATTAAAATGGATTATTTCAGGGTGATGGCGTTGGATGCCTCGCGCTTCTTCTCGCTGACCACATCGGCATAAATTTGAGTCGTTCTGACGCTACGGTGTGTAAGCATCTTTGAGACAACATATACGTCGATGCCCAGCGAGATAAGAATGGTAGCGAATGAGTGACGCAAGCAGTGAAAGGAGAGTTTCTTCTCGATGCCCGCTGCCTTGATCCATTTCTTGAATGGCTGTTGCGCCATAGAGCGACGAAAACCTTTGAAGATTAGACCTTCGCCTCGTTCGCCGCAGTATTTGAGTGCTTCATCGCTGACGGGGAGAGTGGCTTCTGTGTCGGTCTTCTCAGTGCAGAGTCGGATGCAATAGCCGCCGTCGGGACTGCGTTCGATATTTTCCCAACGTAGTTGCAACAAGTCGCTAAGACGCAGTCCGGTAAACAGTCCGAACATTGATGCTCGTTTGAGAACTGGCACCTCACATTCGGCTGCATCGAGAATCTTCATCTCGTCGAGCGTCAGATACTCCTTCTTCACCTCCTGCCACTTAATGCCTTCAAGGAAGTCATTGACGTTCTCGGTGATGTATTTCTCCTTGTATGCCATTTTCAGCAGGCAACGGAATGTTGACCAATAGCCCGCTGCCGAGTTGTTGGAGAGTGGTATTTTCTTATCCGGGTGTCTGAGGTTGTGAGCATAAAGCAGATATTCACGGAAGTCTTCGCACAGGCTGGCGGTAACATCGCCGAATGTGCAGCTGGCGCCGCAGAATTTCTTGAAATGGAGATAGACGCACATCCATTTGTCGTATTTGCTCTTCGCTTTCTTCTCGAAGTAGGCGAGGAAGTCCATCTTCAGTTTTGCCTTGTCAAGGAAGCCGAACTGCTCGTTGATAAGGCTCTGATAACGGATACAGCGGATTGCTTCGGCTTTCTCTTCCATTTCTTGATTGAAACGGCGTTGCATTTCGTTGGCGGGTTCCGCATAGATGACTATGCCGAGAGTCTCACGACGCGTCATCTTGTTGGTGTGGGGATTGCGTATCGCAGGGTAATAATCGAGATAGAGCGATACTTTTCCTCCGACATACGGGCGACGGCGGAGGAACACTTTGGTGCAGGTGTTTGTCATTGCTTTTATGGGTTTGATGGTTGATAATCAGTTGCAAAAGTAGTGGGAGAAACAAAGGGGAACAATACCGTCTCCGGCGGTTCCGATGTTTCTCCAAACTGTCTCCACGGACTAAATTTCCGGAGAACCAAGCAGAGAATCAAGCTCCGAGCGGAGAATCAGCGTGTATTTGCCTTTTTTCTCACGGGTAATGTTGTGGTATTTCAGATAGTGGTGGAGCTGATCACGGGTCAGGTTGTATTTCGCCATCGCTTCGGGATAGGTGTAATACTCCGGTTCCTTTGGTGCCGTTTGACCTTTCACCAAATCTAAATGATATTTGGAGTACATCACATAGTTTCCCTGTTTCTTCTTCGGAATACCTTCCTTGGACACGAGCGTATATATGGCAGACAGGGTCATGCCATACCGGGCTTGAATATCCGCCACTGTGTACCATTCGGATATTTCCTCCTTTGGCTGTTGACTCGCAAAGTATCGGTCAACATGGCTGCGGCTCCAAAGCGTTTTGCCTCGGCTCTGAGTCTTCGGCCAGCCCTCGCGCTCGGCAATCTTATACATTCCCGAATTGGACACGCCGTATTTCTCCTGCACCTCCTTTGAAGTGTAGAACTCGGTTATGGGCGATTGTTGCCTCGTGGCTGAGGACTCTTGGGTTTCAAGAGTTGAGAATAAGGCATCTACGTCAGCTCGTCTAATGAGGGTCTTTCGTTTCAACTTCCAGACCTTGATGACGCCTCGGTTGATATAATTGTAGATTGTAACATGACACACACCAAGCAGGGTGGCTGCTTGTGTTGGAGTCAAGAATTCCTGTTTGGCTACTTCTTTTTGACCTGATTGCTGATATTCATATTCTCGTTGGTATGAATCCAGCTTTGCCTGACGCTTTCTTTCCTTGTATGCGAGCCCCGAACATCGGTGGCTGCAATACTCCGTTGTTGTCTTACGAGCGATGAACCCAGCTCCGCACCAACGGCACTTCTTTTTGATTTCAATGTTGCTACTCATTTTTATTCTGTGTTAGTGTTTATTTCGCCGTTTATTTCGCCAAAAGTGTTCATGGGCGTAAACTGACGTAAACCTACGTAAACATCGTCCACGACCTTGCGGCACGCATTGACGGGATTGACCGACTTGCTACAAATCGGGTACAAAAACACAGGTAAAAAGGGATGAAAAGCGGTTATAAAGAGGTATGAGCACGAAAAAAGTCGCCTGATAACAAGCGACTTTTCAATGTTTTACACCAGATGGCACCAGTTATAACCAATAGGTTACTTGCCGATGCAGAAGCGGGTGAAGATGGAGTGGAGGAGGTGGGGGGTGGTGATGGCGCCGGTGATCTCGGCGAGGTGGTGGAGGGCTTCCCTGGTGTCTTGCGCTACGAAGTCGGCCGAGAGGCCGGATTCTATGCCTTCCCTGGCTCGCTCAAGACTGTCGGCGGCGGCTGTCAACCCTGCCTGGTGACGGGCGTTGGTCACTATCAGTTCGGCGTCGGGGTTGTGGTCGCCGCTGGCTGCCGTTTCCATCAGACGCTCTAATTCTTCTATTCCCTCTCCTGTCTTGGCAGAGATACACAACACATCCAATTCATTCCCTGTCTTTGCAGAGAGCCCTGACACTGCTATCTCCTCCCCAGTTATTATCTGCACTGAGGCGAGGGCGCGGGATTTCTGCTCGGGCGATACGTCGCTTTTGCTTATGACCACGATGTGGTGGGCCTGAGGGTATTGCGCCATCTCTCCTATGGCGGCTTTCACGCGCTCTTCGGTGAGTTCTTTGGGGTCAAGGAGCCAGAGGATTATGGCGGCTTGGGAGAGTTTTGCCCTGGCCCGCTGGATGCCCTCCTTCTCGAGGGGGTCGGGGGTGTCGCGCAGGCCTGCGGTGTCGAAGAAGCGGAAGAGTATGCCCCGGATTTCGGCTGTGGCCTCGATGATGTCGCGGGTGGTGCCGGGGATTTCGCTCACAATGGCACGGTCGTCGTGGAGCAATGCGTTGAGGAGCGTGGATTTACCGGCATTGGGTCGTCCTGCTATCACCACAGGCACACCCTCCTTGATGGCGCGTCCGGCGGCATAGGAGTCGGCCAGACGGCGCAGACGGGGTATGATGTCGTTGCAGAGTTGCGTAAGTTTCTCTCTGGAAGCGAATTCCACCTCCTCTTCGGAGAAGTCGAGTTCGAGTTCGAGGAGGGAACAGAGTTGGATGAGGTCATCTCGCAGGGAGTCGATATATTTGGAGAAGCGGCCGGTGGTCTGAGAGGCTGCGAGACGATGGGCGGCACGCGAGGATGCTTCGATGAGGTCGGCGATACCTTCGGCCTGGGCGAGGTCGATCTTGCCGTTCACGAATGCGCGGCGGGAGAATTCCCCGGGACCCGCGGCTCGTGCACCGAGCGAGCAAAGACGCTGCACCAAAGCCTGCTGAATCCATTTCGAACCGTGTACAGAGATTTCCACTACATCCTCGCCGGTGAAAGATGCCGGCGCGCGGAACACGGTTGCTATGCCCTGGTCGAGGGGCAGGCCGTCGGCGTCAGTGATGGTGCCGTAATGCACGGTGTGCGACCGCGCATCGCGAAGCGGTTTTCCTTTCCACGCCTTATCGGCGATGGCGATGGCGTCAGGGCCTGAGATGCGTATCACGGCGATGCCGCCCATTCCGTGGGGTGTGGCGATGGCGGCGATGGTGTCGGTCGATTCCCCCATATATGCCTCCTGCGGAGTTAGTTGTGTGCGTTCCATTCCTTGAAAGATGCTTTTGACTCCACCTCATTCTCGATGTCGTCGGGAAGATTGTAGAAGAAGTCGTAACCGGTGATCTGCTCTACCTCGTCGACTGTCATCGAATAGTTCTGCATGTTGCCCGGGGCGGTCATGTTGGGGTATACAAAACCGATGGCTCGGGGCTTGTCGAGTGCAGGAGCGAGCAACACCTTGAAGAATGCGGATGGCACCCTCACTCCGGCCTCGCCGATGCGCTGCGTATCGGATTTCTCATAGATCGGTCCGGCCACAATCACTATGAGTGAGTCGCGTCGAGCCCACTGGCGCTCCTTCTCCTCAAGTGTTTTCCAGGCGCCTGCGTTGAGGGCATGGTCCTGGGGGCATATGTTGGCGAGCACGAAGCAGTCTTCCATTGCGGTCTGACTCCATTTCTGGTCGGCGGCGGGACACATGTGTCCGCGGTCGAGACCGGAGCGTTTGTAGTCGTCGGTGGTGGGACACCCCTCGAGTTCCTCATCCTGCCAGAATTTGTTGGAACGCCCCGCTTCCCCTTCTGTTTCGCTGCCGAGAAGTTCCCATGCCACCCAGTTGGGCGTGTGGTTGTCGGCGTTGAAACTTACGCGGAAGCCATCATAATCCTTCTCCTCGCAGGGGAGCGAACCGGGCGTTTTCACGCGGTCGAGATTCTGATACTTAACGCCTTCCGAACCATGTCCGGAGGCAATCTGTTCCGACTCGGCTGCCGCAGCGCCGTGGGCTGTTTCTGCATTCGAGCGGGCATAAAGGAAGAAGCCGGCGCCGATGAGCAGGACAAAGAATATGATGAGTAAAACCGGTTTTTTCATTGTGTGCGTTGATTGGTAAGGCAAAATTAATCAATATCGGCGGGAAAATTCAACTTTTTTAATTATTTTTGCAGTGAGAAAAGGGGGGATTGACCACGGGGCAAGGATGAACATACCAAAAATCTGATATTATGACTGTGACCGAACGATTTCTCGACTACGTGAAATACGACACGCAGAGCGATGAACTTACCAACATGACTCCGTCGAGTCCCGGGCAGATGGAGTTTGCCAAATATCTGAAGGCAGTGCTTTTAGGGATGGGTCTTGAGGACGTCACCCTCGACGACAACGGCTATCTTTTCGGCACACTTCCCGCCAATTGCAAGAATGCCAATGTGCCGGTGATCGGATTCATAGCGCATATGGACACGAGCCCCGACATGTCGGGCCGCCATGTGAATCCGCGCATCGTAAAGAATTACGACGGCAAGGAGATTATCCTCAATGCCGAGCAGGATGTGAAGCTTACGCCTGAGGATTTCCCCGAACTTCTCGACTATCTTGGCGAGGACCTGATCGTTACCGACGGCACCACGCTTCTCGGCGCCGACGACAAGGCAGGCATCGCAGAGATAATCTCGGCCGTGGCCTATCTGCAAGAACACCCGGAAATCAAGCACGGCAAGATCCGTGTGGGCTTCAATCCCGACGAGGAGATTGGCCTGGGCGCCCATAAGTTTGACGTAGAGAAATTCGGTTGCGACTGGGCCTATACGATGGATGGCGGCCATGTGGGCGAGCTGGAATATGAGAACTTCAACGCAGCCTCAGCCAAGGTCACCATCAAGGGCCGCAACGTACACCCCGGCTATGCGAAGCACAAGATGATCAATTCCATCCGGGTGGCCAACAATTTCATCACGATGCTTCCGCGCTGGGAGACTCCGGAGCACACCGAAGGCTACGAAGGCTTCTACCATCTTGTAGGTATCGAGGGCTCTGTGGAGCAGACCGTTCTCACCTACATCATCCGCGACCATGACCGCGCCCGCTTCGAGAGCCGCAAGCGCGAGATCGAGCATCTCTGCCGCAAGACCAATATGGAATTCCCCGGCTGCTGCTCAGCGGAGATCAAGGACCAGTATTACAACATGCGTGAGAAGATCGAGCCGGTGATGCACGTGATCGAGATTGCCGAGCAGGCCATGCGCGACTCCGGCGTCGAACCGCGTGTTCAGCCCATCCGCGGCGGTACAGACGGTGCCCAGCTCTCCTTCAAGGGACTCCCCTGCCCCAACATCTTCGCCGGCGGCGAGAACTTCCACGGGCGCTTCGAATATGTGCCAATCTCCTCAATGGAGAAGGCCACAGATGTCATTGTCAACATTTGTCGTCTCGTGTGTGAGCGTGCGAAATAAGCATTCCCCTACAAAATGAAATCATCTTCACCCCTGTCATGAAAGAGGGACGAATGATAGTGATCACAGGGCCGACTGCCTCAGGCAAGTCGGCCCTTGCCGTAAGGCTTGCTGAGCGTTTAGGCACGGAGATAATTTCGGCCGACAGCCGCCAGATATATAAAGGTTTGCCGATAGTCACCGCGCAACCCACTGCTGAAGAGCGAGCGCATGTACATCACCATCTCATCGACATTCTTCCTCTCGACGCCTACTACAGTGCTGCCGAATTTGAGCGAGATGCGCTTTCCATTGCCACGCGATTGATAGAGGAGCGTGGCACAGTCGTTGTGTGTGGAGGGTCGATGATGTATATTGATGCGCTCTGCCACGGCATTGATGATCTTCCCACAGTTCCCGATGACATCCGCCAGACACTAAAAGAGGAGCATCAGAGGCAGGGGGATGAATGGCTGCGGGCCGAGCTTGAGAGGCTCGACCCGGAATATTATGCGAAGGTGGATTTATGCAATATGAAGCGCGTGTTTCACGCCGTGGAGATAATCCGCGCGGCAGGCTGCAGCTATACGTCGTTGCGCACCGGCCGTCGCCGCGAGCTCCCCTTCCGTGTGGAGAAATACATGATAGCGATGGAGCGCCCGGAACTGTTCGACCGCATCAACCGGCGCGTGGACGCCATGGTGGCGGCGGGGCTGGAGGAGGAGGCGCGGAGTGTCTGGCCGCTGAAGGGGCTCAATTCGCTCAATACGGTGGGGCTCAAGGAGATGTTCGCCTGGTTTGAAGGTTCTATGGAGCGCATCGAGGCCATAGAGCGCATTAAGAAGAATACGCGCGTCTACGCCAAGAAGCAACTCACCTG
This sequence comes from uncultured Muribaculaceae bacterium, assembly GCA_905209725.1. GTDB lineage: Bacteria > Bacteroidota > Bacteroidia > Bacteroidales > Muribaculaceae > Lepagella. The sequence goes on along the minus strand of CAJLTZ010000013.1, from coordinate 18,082 downwards.
GTTCAAGCGCGACCCAGAAATCATTCCTCTTCGCCCGACCGACGAATTGTATTGATCGGGGTCTCCTTGTCGGGAGTCATGGGAGCAGGAGAGTCGGCGGTCATGTCGGCCACTTTCTTCTTTTTCTTCTTGCGCTTGCTGATGGGGTCGAAGCCCTTGCCATATACGCCGTTCACATTGCCCTGCGAGATAAAGGCGTTCTCATCGATCGACTTGATGATACGGAAGATGGTCACCGACTCAATCTTGCGGCACCACACCATCAGGATTTTCACGTCATGCTTCGAATACCATCCCTGCCCGTCGAGCACCGTGACGCCGCGGTGGGCGATGAGGTTCACCTGGTCGGCAATCTCTTTCCATTTCGCGGAGAAGATGATAAACTGCGTGGCCTGACGGTTGGTATTGACGATATTGTCGGCGATGTAGGAATAGATGAAGATGGTCACCCAGCCATAGATGATTCTTGGGAGAGTGGCCTGCACGCGGGCCTCGAGGTCGCCATTGAAGGGGAGGAAGAATGTGAGGGCCACGATTGTCATGTCCACAATCATCAGGATTCGGCCGATGCTCACATTTGAGACCTTTGTCACCATTGCGGCCACGATATCGGAGCCGCCGGATGTGCCGTTGTGGATATATGTGGTGCCGATTCCGAGGCCGCAGAGGATGCCTCCGAGCACGACGCTCATGGCGGTGTCGGCAAGGAGCGGCGGATGGGAAATGAAATATCCCTCGAGCAGGCCCACGAATACGGAAGCCACGGTGGCGCCATAAATGGTGCGGATGGTGAATTCGCGCCCCAGCATCTTGTAGCCGCAGATGATAAGCATCAGGTTGACGCTATACATCGTGACCGACACAGGAATAAACTGTCCGCTGGCGAAATATACCAGGGTGCCGAGACCCGCCATGCCGCCGATCACAATACTGTGAGGAAGGATGAAGGCGCAGAAGCCTAACGCATAGACAAAGAGGGCCACGAGAATCACGGCGTAGTCTTTGCCTGTGGAAATCACTTTCTGATAATTTTGCTTAGTCATTGTGTTTGAAACCCCCGCAAGGGGTCGGAGTTCGATGATATTTGATTCGTGGGCAAAATTAATGAAATATTTCAATATTACGATTCATTTCTGTAATTTTTTCTAACTTTGCAATCGAGATTGTCCGGGAAGAGGGGATTGAGGGTGATATATCTGACTGAAACGACAAAAAAGGAACGTTATGAACATAAGGATGATTGCGGCAGGAGCCGCACTGGCAGCAGGGACGCTGGCCATGCAGGGAGCGGATTTCTTCAGCACCGAGCGTTGCGCTAATTTATTTGACTTCGGGGTGCGCCTGGGGATCAACACCACCAACCGCACCATAAGCGACGATGCCTTCCCCGATGCCTATCATCATGAGAACTGGGGACTTGGCATGAACGTGGGTGTGGTGGCCTCGCTCAATATCCGCGACTACCTCGCCATCCAGCCCGGCTTTTTCTATGAGTATCGTTCCGGCACGTTCGACATCATGGGCACCCGCGCCGGCTCGGGATATGAGGACACCGGCCTCCAGATTGCCCAGGCCGGCAAGCGCACTAGCCATAACTTCACCATCCCGGTGATGGCCGTGTTCCGCTTCAACCTCACCGACAATATCCGCTGGAATGTGGAGGCTGGCCCCTATGTGTCGTTCGTTTTCTCCGACAATATGGAGAATAAATATGTGATGTCGTCGGCGCCGGCTTCCGACTATTCGCCCCTCTTCTATTCGCAGCCTGCCCCTGTGGACTTCGGCATCAAGATGGGAACGGGCTTGCAGCTCTTCAGCCACTACTGGATTGGCTTCCACTATATGGCCGGCTGCCTCGACGCCTGGGAGCGCCAGGATTTAGGCGGGTTCGACAAGACCTTCGGCGGAGTGACCAAAGGGTGGACCTTCTCCATCGGCTACGATTTCTAAGGCCGGATTTCCAATAAGTATTTCAGAAAAGCGGCTGGTTTATCCCCAGAAAAGATAGGCCACTGCCACGGCTGCCACTGCGCCGGTGATGTCGGCAAGGAGTGCGTAGCCGGCGGCATAGCGTGTGCGCGACACACCTACCGAACCGAAGTAAACGGCAAGGATATAGAAGGTGGTGTCGGTGCTTCCGCGCACTGCCGCTGCCAGTTTGCTGACGAATGCGTCGGCGCCGTTGGCCTTCATCACGTCGAGCATCATGGCGCAGCTTCCCGAACCGCTCAGGGGCTTCATCAGCATCGTGGGAAGCGCGCCCACCCATTGCGTGTCGAAACCGAGCCATGCCACGAGCGTCTCCACCCAGCCTGTGAAGGCATCGAGCGCACCGGAAGCACGGAACATCCCGATGGCCACAAGTATGGCCACAAGATAGGGGATAATCATCACGGCTGTCTTGAATCCCTCCTTGGCGCCTTCTATAAACACGTCATACACCCGGAGCTTCTTCTTCACGCCCGCGCCGATGAAGGCGATGATTACACTGAATAGCAGGAAGTTAGCCGCAAACGTACTGTAAGTCTGCACCTTGTCGGCTGGAAGGGAGGCGAAAAACCAGCTGACGCCGGCCACAAAGAGGGCGATGCCGCCAAGCCATGCCCAGATCACGCGGTCCATCCTGATATGCTGCTTGATGCATAGCGCCGAGAGCCCCACGAGCGTGGCGATGGCTGTGGCGATGAGTATGGGGATGAAGATGTCGGTGGGATTGGAGGCGCCACCCTGCGCGCGATACATCATGATGCTCACCGGAATCAGGCAGAGCCCGGAACTATTGAGCACAAGGAACATAATCATGGCGTCGGTGGCGGTATCCTTCTTATCGTTGAGGGTCTGCATCTCCTGCATGGCCCGCAGGCCCATCGGGGTGGCGGCATTGTCGAGGCCGAGCATATTGGCGGAGATGTTCATGAATATTGCGCCCATTGCGGGATGCCCCTTGGGGATTCCCGGGAAAAGGCGGGAGAAGAAGGGTGAGATGAGCCGGCCGAAGAATTCAATCACTCCTCCCCGCTCCCCTACCTTCATGATGCCCATCCATAGCGTGAGGACGCCGGTAAGTCCCAGCGACACCTCGAAGGCGAAAGCCGCCTGGGAGAAGGAGGCGTTCATTACCTCGCTCCATACCTCGAGGTCGCCGAAGAAGAGCGTGCGCCCAAGTGCCATCAGGAATGCGATGGCGAAGAAGGAGATCCAGATCCAGTTGAGCACCATATTATATAGGTGTCAGGTCAGAATTTGCGGATACCCATGATTTCGCGCACGTCGCGGAGCGTGTCGGCTGCAATGGCACGGGCCTGCTCCTCGCCGCGGCGCACCACCTTCGAGAGGTATTCGTCGTTGCTGCGGATGTCGAGGATGCGCTCGCGGATGGGGAGCGTCACCTTGAGGATATCCTCGGCGAGCTGCTTCTTGAGGTCGCCGTAGCGGATGGAACAGTCGGCATAGGCATCCTTGAAATGCTGCAGGGTGTCGGGGGTGGACACGAGCTCCATCAGCGTGAAGAGGTTCTTGATCGGTTCCGACACCTCCTGATTTGGCACCTTGGGCCCCTCGTCGGTCACGGCGCGCATCACCTTCTTGCGGAGCGTCTTCTCATCGTCGATAAGATAGATGCAGTTGCCCTCGCTCTTGCCCATCTTTCCGGAGCCGTCGAGACCGGGCACCTTCACGGCCTGTCCGCCGAAGTTGAAATTCACCGGTTCGCCGAAATAATCGGTCTTATAGAAGGAGTTGAAGCGGCGGGCGAAACGGCGTGTGAGCTCGAGATGCTGTTCCTGGTCCTTGCCCACGGGCACATAGTCGGCATGGTGGATAAGGATATCCACGGCCATGAGGGTGGGATATGTGAGCAGGCCGGCGTTGACGCGCTGGTTGGTCTGGTTGCCTATGATGTCCTTCTCAATCTCGTCGGAGTCCGACTGGATGCCGAGCGCCTTGCGTGCCTTGTCCTTGAAGGAGGCGGTGCGCATGAGTTCGCCGATGCCCACATGCATGTTCATCAGCAGATACATCTCCGCGATTTCGGGCACATCGCTCTGCACATATATTATGTTCTTCTCCGGGTCGAGACCTGCGGCGAGGTATTCGGCGAGGATATCCTTCACATTCTCGTGGAGTTGCTTGGGATCGGGATGCGTGGTGAGGGCGTGGAGGTCGGCCACGAAATAGCGGCAGTCGTAATCATCCTGCATGCGCACGAATTTGCTCAGCGCGCCGAAGTAGTTGCCGAGATGGAGATTGCCTGTGGCGCGGATACCGCTGAGCACCACTTTCCGTTTATTTTCTTTATCGCTCATATCAAGTCGTGTTTAGAATACAAAATTACGAAAAAAAAGAGTGTGAATTACACTTATTTGAAAAAAAAGTTGTTTATATTTAAGGAATGTTGAATGCAAGGGGGGGGAGCAGTTCCACGACTTTGGGTGGTGGAGTACCCTCTATGCCTTTTACTAAACTTATAAACTTCAAGTTGAGCTTGCGAAACTTGAGTAATGATTAAATATAAATGATTCGGAAAGTATCCATATTGTTGATTATGATGTTGGTGGCGCTTGCCGGCAATGCGGGCGCGCCGCAGAAGGAACAGGACCATAAAGATGAGAAAAGCAGTATAAAGAAAGTGCTTTTCATCGGGGATTCGATGACCGGCTGGCTTGCCGAGCGCCTGAACGCCTATGGTGAGGAGAATGGGTTTGAGGTAGCCACAGTAGTTTGGGATGGCAGCACGATACAGAAGTGGGGTTCAAGCCCTCGCCTCAGCAAGATCATCACGCAGCAAGATGCCGACGCTATTTTCGTAAGCCTTGGCATGAATGAACTTTTTGAGGTAAATCCGGAGAAACGACTTGCTACATCGGTCAATAAGATCATGTTGGCCGCCGGCGACACACCGGTAATTTGGGTTGGTCCCCCATCATGGCCGGGCCACAAACAGGGTAAGACTCTGACCACCTGGCTCGACAACAAATTAGGTGATGGACATTTTTTCAATAGTTTCAGTCTTGAATTGCCAAGGCAGAGCACGCGCAATCCACACCCCACGCGAGCCGGTATGGTGAAATGGATGGACGCAGTGGTAGAATGGTTGCAGCAGGAGGGCGCAGTAAAATTACCCGATACCAAAATGCCTGCAGCGGGAAAGATGTCGCGCGGCAAGACATTCATCTACAAACGAATGAAAGAGACCCTCTGACAATTTCGGACAACGAGCGCCGAAAGATGGTCAACAATATATACACATATTACCGCATACAACCCAAGTGTCGTATGCGGTAATATTGCATTTTGTGGGATGGTATCTAATTATTTGCTTTGACGGCGCGGATCTGGAGGCCGCCGGCTCGGGAGAGCCAGTCCTTGATCACGGGCTTCTCGAGTTTGTTGCCTCCACCGCGGCTGAACATCACGCCATAGATCATTCCATTGTCCTTATTGTTTTCTTCGCGGAGATTGGACGTCAGGTAATATCCGGTGCAGTACGATTCGCGGGGAAGCCCCTTGTATGTGCCCTGTCCGCAGGCACGCAGATAAATGCTGTTGCCGTTCGGGCCCTTCACAGTGAAACCGTAACTATCGGCAGTCCACTCGCAATTATTGATAAGTTCCTCCCATTCAGCCTTCGTCGGAATGCGCCAGCCCTCGCCGAGCACTGCCGTGGCGGCGTCATACTGTGTGCCGCCGATGTTCTGGCCGATGTTGGTGAAAGTGTCGTTCCAGGGATCATAGTAAACTGAATTGTAGGTGTGGTAATACTGCTTTGGAAGCACTTCACCCCAGCAATAGAAATCACCGGCACTGCTCGAACCCTTCGCGCCCACATTGCGGTCGGCCCATTTTACGCTCAGTCCGAGGTCAACCTCCTCAGCAACATTCTGCACGGGCTGCATCACAGGGACATCGCCATATACTGCGCGCACATTGAATCCGACCTCAGGATAGTCGTAACCATCAGCTGAATGGTTTTTCGAATCAAGATTAGCACGGTAGTTGCGCACCTCTTTGGAAATATCGTCCTGAATATATTCAGTGGCAGTCCAGAGAAAACATCCGCTGCCATCGTGAGTATGCTTGTCGTCCACATAATTGCCGGCAGCCGGGAAGAAGATACTGTTGCCGTTCACCTTGGACGTGGCACGTATACCTGACACGCTTCCGATTGCCTCCCATGTAAACGTACAGTTGTTGATAAGTTCTATCCACTCGGTCTGCGTAGGCATACGCCACTTGTCGCCGAGCTTCATGTGGGCCACATCATATGGCGTTCCCGTGATGGTTGCACCCAATTTATAATAGCGTTCCCACTCGTCATACTGTTCGTCGCCATAATCGAGCCAGTCCTGGTTGATCCATTTATAGTTCTGGAGCGTATATTCCGACTTTGGTTCAATCTCGCCATAAGCATAGAAATTACCATACTCCTCCGGCTTTGCCGCGCCCATATTGCAGGAAGCCCATTTCACGGAGAGGCCCATGTCGACCATGGTGAGTTGCTGAGGGTCATCGGGGATATCGGTTGAGCCGGCATTGCCGAAAGTGATCTTGGCCACATTCTCTACGGGAATCGTATCCACCTCTCCATTGGGGTGATGGATATACATCTCCCTCTTCTGTGCGAAGCCTGCGGCAGCCGTAAGCAGCGCCATAGATGCAAGTAATAGTTTCTTCATCTTTGTGTGTTTGTTCATTGGTTGATTGCAAGGATTATCAGCGGATCATGAAGCGGGTAGCCGTACCGTTCACGCGCACGATATAGACGCCCGCGGCAAGGTCGCTGCTGCTGATGGTATATTCACCGGAAGCCTTGGCGGAGAAGACGGTCTTGCCATCGAGGGTATAGACAGCAAGTTGACTGTCGGAGGGGATGTTGCTGACCACTACGGCATCGCCTGAGAAGCGGAAATTGAGGAGGGCCTCAGCCTCGGGGGTGTTGATGCCTACCGGACCTGACACGAAGTCAATCATCGACACGCCGTCAAGTTCACAGGGGGAGAGGAGTTCGGTGGCACCGCTCTTCACGGTGAGTTTGCCATCGGTGAAGAGGAGTTCCGGTTTGCCGGAGAAGTCGTAAGTAGCCACATTTCCGGAGGCGAAAGTTACACGGACGGAAGACAATTCCTCGGAGTTGCTTGACGCCTGCAAAGTATCAGATGTCAAGGAAGCAGGCAGTACTGAGGCCGAAAACGCGCCCGCAGAGAACATTAAGGCGGCCAGAAGTATCATTTTTCTCATATAATACTCTTTAGAATGAATAATGTTATGGTTATAAGATTGAGGAGATTTTACAAATTTACAACAATGAGATTGTATTTGCAAATTTAGGCCAGGGAAAATTTGCAAGAAAAAGCACTTCGATTAATTTTGATTTTTGCAGCGACGCTGTATCTAATTTTGAATTTTGAGCGACGGTGATGGCGTCATAGGAGAGGTGGCAGCGGCGTCACTAAGGCGCAGGATGATGTGTTTTTGAATCCGGCGAAGTAACTTTGGAATTTTATGGAATTTTTGTAACTTTGCAGGTTGAATCTATTAGCGACACTTTAAATAAGCGATACTTCTAATAAAATGAACGAATTAGCCACTAAATATTCCCCCGCGGAAGTGGAGGACAAATGGTATGAATATTGGATGGAGCATGATTTGTTCCATAGCGTACCTGACAATCGCGAGCCGTATACAATCGTGATTCCGCCGCCGAATGTGACAGGTGTGCTCCATATGGGACATATGCTGAATAATACCATTCAGGATATTTTGATACGCCGCGCGCGCATGACGGGCAAAAATGCCTGCTGGGTGCCGGGCACCGACCATGCAGCCATCTCCACGGAGGCAAAAGTAGTGGCAAAACTCGCTTCGGAGGGTATCGAAAAGCATAGCCTCACACGTGAGGAGTTCCTGCGCCATGCATGGGACTGGACCGACAAGTATGGCGGCATCATCCTGAAGCAGCTCCGCAAGTTAGGTGCTTCCTGCGACTGGCAGCGCACTGCCTTCACTATGGATGAGGTGCGCTCCAAGAGCGTGATCCGCGTGTTCAACGAGCTCTACAACAAGGGACTCATATATCGCGGCGTGCGTATGGTGAACTGGGATCCGAAGGCGCTGACCGCTCTCAGCGACGAGGAGGTGATATATAAAGAGGAGCAGAGCCATCTGTTCCATCTCCGTTACGCAGTAGAGAATGACCCGGAGGGCCGCTATATCGTGGTGGCCACCACCCGCCCGGAGACTATCCTCGGCGATACTGCCGTATGCGTAAACCCCAACGACGAGCGCTACACATGGCTCAAGGGTAAGCGCGTGATTGTGCCGATGGTGGGCCGCTCGGTGCCCATCATCATGGATGAGTATGTGGAGATGGACTTCGGCACCGGTTGCCTCAAGGTGACTCCGGCTCACGATGTGAACGACTACATGCTCGGCGACAAATATAATCTTCCCAGCATCGACATATTCAACGACAACGGCACCATCTCGGAGGCCGGCGGCATGTATGTGGGCATGGACCGCTTCGCTGTGCGTGAGCAGATCATGAAGGACCTCAAGGAGGCCGGACTCGTGGAGAAGGTGGAGGATTACGTCAACAAGGTGGGCCATTCGGAGCGCACCGATGCCGTGATAGAGCCTAAACTCTCGATGCAGTGGTTCGTGAAGATGGAGTCGCTCGCAAAGCCGGCACTTGCCGCCGTGGAGAGCGATGAGATCAGTTTCGTGCCCGCGAAGTTCAAGAACACCTATCGCCACTGGATGAGCAACATCAAGGACTGGTGCATCTCGCGTCAGCTCTGGTGGGGTCATCAGATTCCGGCATGGTATCTGCCCGATGGCGGCTATGTGGTGGCCGAGAATGAGGAGGAGGCGCTTGTGAAGGCTATAGAGAAAACGGGTAATTCCGGACTCGCCCTGAACGACCTGCGCCGCGACCCCGACTGCCTCGACACATGGTTCAGTTCCTGGCTATGGCCCATCTCACTTTTCAACGGCATTCTCGAACCGGAAAATGAGGAGTTCAAATACTACTACCCCACTTCCGACCTTGTCACCGCTCCCGACATCATCTTCTTCTGGGTGGCGCGCATGATTATGGCCGGATATGAGTTTGCCGGCAAGAAACCTTTCGGTAATGTATATTTCACGGGCATCGTGCGCGACAAACTTGGCCGCAAGATGTCGAAGTCACTTGGCAATTCGCCCGACCCGCTGGAGCTCATCGATAAATTCGGCGCCGATGGCGTGCGCATGGGCATCATGCTTGCCGCCCCTGCCGGCCACGATATCATGTATGATGACTCGCTCTGCGAGCAGGGCCGCAATTTCTGCAATAAGATATGGAACTCCTTCCGCCTGCTGAAGGGCTGGGAGGTGAGCGACGCTGCCGACCAGCCGGAGAGCTCGCGCCTTGCCGTGGAATGGTTTGACGCCAAACTCTCGGAAACGATGGCGGAGATGGACGACCTGATGGGCAAGTTCCGCATCTCGGAGGCGCTGATGGCTATCTACCGCCTCTACTGGGATGAATTCTCCTCCTGGTATCTGGAGATTGTGAAGCCTGCCTATGGCCAACCGATCGACGCGAAGACCTTCGAGGCCACTACCCGCTTCTTTGACACGCTTCTGCGATTGCTGCATCCTTTCATGCCCTTCATCACCGAGGAGCTCTGGCAGCATCTTGCCGAGCGCAAGCCGGGCGAGAGCATCATGACGGCACAGCTTCCCAAGCCGTTCTCGCCCAACATGGAGATGATCAATGAGTTCGAGCACCTGAAGGAGGTTGTGGCCGGCATCCGCACCGTGCGCAAGCAGAAACAACTTCCGCAGCGCGAGAGTCTGAAACTCTGCGTGAAGGGCACGCACAATCCGATGCTCAATGCTGTGCTCGTGAAGATGGGCAACCTTTCGGAGATTGAGAGCGTTGAGGAAAAGAATCCCGCGTCTTCCGCCTTCATCGTGGGCGCTACGGAATACAGCATCCCTCTCGCCGGCAAGATCAATACGGAAGAGGAGCGCGCACGCCTGGAGAAGGACCTCGAATACTATAAGCAGTTCCTCGGAGGCGTGGAGAAGAAGCTCGCCAATGAGAAATTCGTGGCGAATGCTCCGGAAGCCGTAGTGGCAGTGGAAAGAAAGAAAAAGAGTGATGCGGAGGAGAAGATAGCGGCTATCAAGGCTGCTCTCGCCGCACTTGGATAAAATGACTGGTACTTTTGTTTTATAATATTTAAGGCCGCCCGTAGAGATTACGATGCGGCCTAATTTTTTATAGGATAGTCGCTCCGCGACTGTTAGTAGATTACCTTGCGGGCTTGGCCGGCGGCGACGCGGATGTAGATTTCGCCAGGCTGGGGCTCTGCTACGGGCTGTCCCTGAAGATTATACCATCTTACTTCAGCGTTGCTGAAGATTTCGGGACGGATGCCTTCGATGTCTACTGTGGAGAGGACTCCCTTGCTTCCTGTGCGGTCGAAGACACCATGCTCCACAAAGGCAAGGTTGCCGGTCTGGCCGGTGCCGGGACAGTTGAAAATGATGCCGTCGCCCTCCTTGATGGTGCAGTCGTCGGGGAACACATAGCCCCAGGCAGCCTTGCCGTCGATCTCGGTGCGCGTCATGGCAGCGCCCGACCATTTGCCGCAATGCTCCACGCCGGCATCATTCCAGGTGTAGACATACACGCGGTTCCAGGGATTGGATGTCTCATTGTCAATGAAATAGACGGCATGCTTGCCCTGAAGTTGCCAGATGGGTGTGATTGTGCCGGGATTGACGGGTCCCTGTCCGGGACGCGGCGTCTCGGTGTCCTCGGGTTCCTGATTGCCATCGTAGGCTGGGGCCGACACGTTCACAGGGCTGGAGGCATAGAGATATTTGCCATCCTCGCCAATCTTGCCGGGAGCGGGAGTCTTGTCGGTGGAGAGCACATAGATGCGCATATTGGCCTCTCCGGAGCATGATGCGGAGAGGGTTCCGTTGGTCACGTTCTGCACATCGCCGGTGATTACATCGGTGTAATTGCCGTTGAGCACCTTGGAAAATGTGGCGTCTCCGCCGATTGTCACGAGGCAGTAGCTGTCGGTGGAGTCGTCGGTGTAGCGGCGCTTGAAAGCGGCCACACCCTTTCCGGAGCAGCCGTCGGTGCTGTACTGGCCTTTGCGCAATGCGGGCACTGCGGCGCGAATCTTGTTGAGGCGCTGGATATGGAGTGCGAGGGGATGGGCAAGCGTGGCGGCCACGTTGCCGTTGGCCCCTGTGTATTCAGCGAAGTCGGTGACCTTCACATTGCCCTCTATGTAACCGCCGAAATAGGCGCGGCCTGAGTTCTTGAGGGCGAGGTCGGCACCCTTGTCGATGGTGCAGCCCTTCTTGAATTCAATCTCAGAGCCATAATAGAGGCAGGGGATGCCGCGGAAGGTGAACATCAGGTCGAGGTTGCTGGCCCAAGTGCCCTGGCTTTGCGCGAAACGCTGGTTTTCGGGAGCGCCGTCGGGGGCATAGTCGTGGGAGTCGACATAGGTCACGTTCCATGTGGCGTCGTTGTAATATTTGTCGCCGCTGCGCACGCCCCATGCCTCACGGGTGGAACGGAAGTTCCAGTGCATCGGGAAGTCGATCACCGAGAATCCGCTATATTTCGACATGTCGGGCTTATGATACTCGTTGCCGTTGAGGAAAGCGTTCTTGGAATTGAACTCGGCGGCCACGGAGCTGCCATAGTCCACGCCCTGCTTGTCCTGGCTGATGATGTTGGTGTGGGTGCCACGGTCGTGGTTCACCACCACCTGGTCGTCCCAACTTGTTTCGGAATAGTCCCAGGGATAGTCCTTGCTCTCCTTCCATGTGTAGAAATAGGGAGAACAGTTGTCGTGACCGCGATAGATTACGTTACGGTCGCGGGCGCACACTTCGCCATACATGAAGAAGTCGCCGCCATTGCGCGCTGCCTTGTTCTCCTCGGCGAGTTTCAGGAACTGCGGGATGAATGCCTTGTTGAAAGTGAGGCGCGAGATATGGCCGGAGGTGTCGATGCGGAAACCATCCACGCCCATCTTGATAAACTTACCGTAGCAGTCAACAAGATAATTGCTCACAGCGGGATTCTCAGTGTTGAGGTCCACGCAGTCGCCGGCAATCTGGCCATACCAGCGGGAGTAGTCGTCCCAGTTCCACTGTGTGCCCACATGGTGGTAGTAGTTGTGCTTGTCGTTGTTCTGGCCGTTCTCATTTTTCATCGCGTTGATGCGATAGTCGTGGGCGTTGGGCCAATTGAGGTCATAGTCGGCGGGAAGCACTGTGTTGGGGTGGAGCTTCATCGAGGCGATGATGTCGCCGAGGTTCTGTGAATAATCCTTCACAAACATCGGGCAGAGTTTCTCCTCGCCGAAGTTGCCGGTATGGTTGAGCACGATGTCGAGGATGATCTTCATGCCGCGGGCATGGGCTGCGTCGATGAGGTCCTGGAATTTGCAGTCCTCGCTCTCATAGCGTGGGTCGACCTTCTGGAAGTTGAAGGCGTGGTAGCCATGATAGTCGAGACCGGAGGCATTCTCCACCACGGGCGTAATCCAGACAGTGGTGAAACCGAGGGCTTTGATGTAATCGAGTTTAGCGATAAGGCCCTTGAAGTCGCCACGCCACTCGGGGTCGTTTACGTTGAGTTTGCCATCCCAGCAATAGGTGTTGTTGGAGTGGTCGCCGTCGTAGAAACGGGTGGTCATGGCGAAGTAGATTGTTTCGTCGCGGAAGTCGGTTCGCGGCGATTTGAAGGTCTGGGCTGAAGTGGATGCGGCACAGAGGGCAAGCCCCGCGGCAATCACAGCCGGACGGAGTCTTGGTCCATTGAGTTTTTTCATCTTTGGATTATGTGTAGGTTAATTGATTAAAAAATGCAAACAATATATAATAGTGCAGTCGCTCCGCGACTGTTTTAGTAGATTAGCTTTTGGGCTTTGCTTCCCTCCACGCGGATGTAGATTTCGCCGCGACAGGGCTCTGCTACGGGCTGTCCCTGCAGATTATACCATTTCACAAGGGCTGAATCTGCATTGCTGCCATCCTCGGGATTGAGGACTGCGATGCCCGTAGGGGTAGACACTGTCATCGTCATCTTCGAGGGGTCGAAGGTGAATTTGTACTCGCCGGGGTTAATTTTCCAGCTGTTGGCCGAGGAGGCATCAACGTTGGCCGTGAATTTCTGCACGCTCATGGGAGCATTGAGAGTGACGGCTGCATCCTTCGATGTTGCTCCATAGCGGTCGAAGGAGTTGACGCCTGGAGCGGAATTGTCACCATCCCAACTCGGGGCGAGGTGGGTGATGATGGAGAAATAGCCATAGTCGCCCTCATCGCCGGCCACAATCTTCTGGGTGGTGGAATATACGTTCCCCTCCTTAGCGAACGCCGGGGAAGCGCTGGTGCTCCATGAGCCGGAAGCGAGATGGCCTATAAGGTAATAATCGCCGTCGACTGGCTGGGGATCGGGGTCTGGATTCTGCCCACCTTCGCTTGTGGTCCAGATCTCATAGCCGTTGCCGGATGCCTTCTTCGTGAAACCGGCGCCTGCGGTGAGCGACGAATTGCCGAGTTTCACCCAGAGGTGGCCACGCTTCCCTGTGATTTCAGCCACATAGCAACTGCCGTCTACCTTCAGCACTTTCACTGCGGAGGTGTTGGTGATTCCCACGCCGTTGCGGGCGTCGATCATCGCCTGAATCTGCTTTGTATACTGGTTGTAGTGAGGGAGGAACACGCAGGGTGTGCCGGGAGAGGAGAGCAGGAAGGCATTCGCCTGCAGCACGTCGCCTGTCATCTTCGAGCCGTCGCGATATGTGTCGTGGTTGTCTACGAAAGTTACGGCATACTGCTGGTAGTCGTAATGGATAAGGCCGGCGGGCTGGTCGGTGGTGCCGTTTGCCTTCCACACGAGGTCGGTGTAATTGTGGTTGCCGCCGTTGAAGCATTTGTTCACCTGATATTTAAAGGCGAAGTCGAAAGCGGCGCTTTCCTTGCCTGTGGCCTCAATCCAGGCGGCAAGGGCATCGTAGGAACCGTCCCAGTATTCGCCTACGCTATATTTGGGTTTTGCATACTGGTTGTAGATCTTCGTATACTGGCCGCCATATCCCTTCACCATGTCGAGGCGGAAACCGGCATAGCCCATGTCGTCGATAAGGAACTTGCAATAGTTCTTGCAGTTGTTCTGCACGTTGGCGTTGGTATGGTCGAGGTCGCGGGCGCCGTTGAAATCCTCGCCTGTGTCGGGGGCGCCGGTGGGCTTTGCCTGTCCCTGCTCGTTGCGCACCTCGTCGGTGGAGCAGATGCCTTCGGGACCAATCTGCCAGGTCTGGCCGTTCCATTTCTCTGCGGGGAAGTTGGTCCAGTTGCTCACGCCGCAGCGATGATTGATCACCACGTCCTCGATGATTCCCACACCTTTCTCCTTGTAGGTGGCAATCATGGAGCGGAGCTGCTTCTCTGTGCCAAACACGGTGTTGTGGTTGGTAAACCAGTAGATTGGCATATAGCCGTTGCCGCCTGTGGACTTGGCGGAGTTGGGCACCCAGATGAGATTGAAGTATTTGGAGTATTCGTCGGCCTTGGCCTCGAGGTTTTTCCAGGAGGTGCCCTCATTGTAGGAGTCCCACCAGAATCCCTGGAGCATGACGCCTTCGTGGTTGGCCGGCCAACCCGTGGCATAGGCCGAAACGGGAATCATGGTGGCGGCGCAGACTGCACCTGTTGCCATTGTGCCGTGAAGTAACTTTTTGAAATCAGAGAATGTCATGGTAAAATAAATTTTCGAATCTTGGAATGCGGTTAGTTTTGAAAAAGGCCGGGGCATTAAGACTCCGGCCTTTTTCTTTATATTCAGATATGATTTGTCATAAACGATTAGAGAATCACTTTGGTGACTTTCTTGCCCTGGCGCTTGATGAATATGCCATGGGTAGGTTCAGCCACGCGGATGCCCTGGAGGTTGAAGTATTCCTCGGGAGCGTTCAGGCTCTCTGCGTCCTCAGCTTCAATGTTCTTGACAGCTGTGGTGACGCCGGCACCGCGATAAACCTTGTGGTTGCCATAGAGCACCCAACTGGGTTCCTCGTTCTGGTTAGCCTGCATGTATGCGTCTCTTTCAGGACGCTCGGTGACGAATGTCTCGGGCACATAGTGGGTAACTGCGCCATAGTTTGCGTTCTCACCCTCCTCGGGATCGGGAACTACATAGTTGTTGTATTCAATCTTGAACTGAACGAACTTGAATGCGTTGGCGCTATGAACCTCCTTCTCCGGATGTGCATAAGCCACAATCTTGCGGTCGGACTGTGTAGTAGCCTTGCGTGGAGCATTGGAGGCTTTGGGGGTATCGGAAACCCATGTGTGCTTGAGTGAGCCGAATTCAGGAGCAGATTCATAGGAACCTTTTTCCAGTGTGATCCAGCCCGTTTCATCCTGAGCGGTAGCCGCTGTTTCCGTATCACCGTCAAGCACCTTCACGCTTGCACCATCCTTTGCATATCCATATACACGATAGGAGATGCTCTTGATATCGCTCTTATTGTTGGAGGGAATCTCAACGAATACTTTCACGGAGTCAAGGATCTTCACGTTTTTACCCTGGATTGTAGCCCAGTATGTACTTGCCACGCCTTTGGCATTCTCCACAGAGATTGTGAAGAGCTGGCCTGCGGGGAGTTCGAGTCCGTTAGGAATCTTGCAGGTCCAGTAATTATCGTAGTAGATTCCGCTCTCGGGATCAATACGCGGTTCATTTACAAGCGTCAGAGGAATATGGAGATTATGACTTTCATCCTCTTTATACTCTGTGCCGCCGATTGAATAGTTTGTGGTATTCATCGATTCCTTGTTGAGCAGCAGTGTGAGGTTTTCAGATGCTGTATCATCATTGTGATGATAATAGAAGTAGATGTCGCGGGGATTGCCCTCAATAGCCACCTGGCCGAGGATGGGGTTGAAGTAGAGGGTAGCGTTGTCATAGAAGTTGTGGTCGATGTAAGCGTTGCCACGGCCTCCGAGACGCAGATCCAACACAGCCTCCTGCGTAAGGGGCTTGTTGAAGTAGTGGGCGTTAACCGGCTGATTGTCGTCATCGTTAAGGGTGCGGGGCTCAACGTGCGACCACTGGCCTCTTACATTATTCGACCAGTCGACCACATTGGCCTTGCCTGTGGCGGCCTCGTTTTTGAAGGGTCCGTTGTAGATGGTAAACTGACCCCAGACTTTTTCAACGGAGAGGGAAAGCCACCCGTCAGCGGCAGCATATTTCTGAGATGTTGACGCAGCGAACTTCCAGTCCTCTTTGTCGCCGTGAACCTTATTGCCATCCTTGTAGGAAACATATCCGTAAGGGACAGTGGTTTTGGCCTCATTGTTAAGAGTATATGTGCCGTCGTTGAGCCACTTGTTGCAGTCGCCCACGAGATAGTATTCACCGCTGTTGTAGGGTTCGGCGGTGACCTTCATAGTTTTGGGATTGATAGTGATGTTCCAGTTTCTGTCGCCGTTTGCAGCCCAGGCTTTCGAGCCTGAGGTAGCACATTTGTCCTGGGCGCCCCTGTCGTTAAACCAGAAGTTGTCATCCTGGTTGCTGCTGTTCTTGTTGGTGGTGTAGTAAGTATTTCCGTCGCTGTCCTCGAACTGGAAGAAGCACATCTCATTGGTTGTTCCGTTCTTGGGCATGTTGTGGTTGCGGATGTAGTAGACGTCACCGAGCTTCTCCATCTTGACTTTCTGCTTATGGCCGTTCTGGGAATACGTCAGATACATGTCAGTGTTGTCAGTGTTGTCAGTGTTGTCAAGACCGGAGAACACCACGTTTGCGTTGACTCCATCCCATGTAAGAGTAATGGTAACATCTTTCTGGAGGTTAGTGAATTTAATGTCACTACCATCTTGCAAGGTATATGTCACTCCATCCCTTAGTTTATCAAAAGACTGCTCACTTGTGGAATAGTAGGTGCCACCATCGCGAACGATTTTGAATCTCTGATCAGTTGGCAAATCAAAGGTTGCAATGTACGTTTTATAATCTGTGGTAGAAAAATCTATGCTTTGAGCCTCACCATTTTCATCCCAGGCTTTCAACACAAAAGTAGACTTGATATTTTCCACCTTGGTAGCGGTCATCTTCCATGTGTCGAAATTAACCTCGATGTTATATTTACCGGTCTCCGGCATTTTCCAGTTGTTCCAGTGACCATCCCCAATCTGCATTCCCGTGCCAACCAGAACAGCTTCTCCATCATTTCCAGTGGTTCCATAAAAACCACTATCATCATTATTCTGATTGCTTTTGAAACGGAAATTCAATTCGCCCGAGAATGTCACATTCTCAAACTTAAAGACATTTCCATCTTTGCTTGAATAATGGAGCAACCTTGTTTTGTCCCATCCGGCAGGACCACCAAACATGTAAAGGTCTGATGGAGCACCTGCTGAGGCTGCCAAAGCCGGGGCGATGAGCGCCAGGGCCAACAGGGCTTTGCCAAGCCACTTCTTGTAGTGATTTTTCATTGTTGTGTTGTGTTATGTGTTGTTTTTGTAGTGTGTACTAATTCAGATAATCTGATTTCTGTCCAAAGATAATACCCATATCGCGCACTTTCACGCCTTGCAGCGCAAACCACGTCATGAGTTGGCTAAAGGGGATGCCTTTATCGCCTATGCCTTATTCATTATAATAAAATGCAAACGCAACTACAGGAAATCGGATGTCCATGAGTGAGTTTTTCAGGGGATTCGCTTTTAGTAGTTTGCAGTCGTGCTATAAGGTAATTCTTTTCTCAGGTATTAATCGCTGCAAATTTAACAACTTTTCAAACAATATGCAACCCTCGGGAAGAAAAAAATAATGTTCACGAATCGGATAAATGAGATTATAGGTCGGATAAGGCCAATAGTGCGTATGGGGCCTATAGATGGGGTTGAAAATTATTTTGGGGCATTGGCAATTTTTTCTTATCTTTGCATATTGTCCCGAGCACATCCGTGCCCGCTATCTTTTATTCGATTAAGACCCCATCCCACAAAAAATGTTAACGCAGGGGTCGCAGATGTGCCTCAT
>CAJLTZ010000012.1 GCA_905209725.1 uncultured Muribaculaceae bacterium | reverse complement strand
CCTTATCACGCCGATGGTACTGCTAACGCGGAAGAGTAGGTAATCGCCACCTTCAAGAGGCTCCGAGAGATCGGAGCCTTTTTTATTGCATCCTCGCCACCCTTGAATTGGAGGGGTGGCGTCCTCGTCGCCCATGAACTGGAGGGGTTGCGTCCGCGCCGCCCATGAATTGGAGGGGTGGCGTCCCCGCCGCCCATGAATTGGAGGGGTGGCGTCCCCGCCGCCCATTATATAATGTCAAAAGCCGATTAAATAAGTTTTAAATAGGCTTTTTTTCGAGTTTTATTGGGCGGCGGGGACGCCGCCCCTCCAATTCCGGAGGACGCCGTCCCAATATTGACGGCTCTTTAGCATATTTCTATTATTACAATTTTATTTCTTTTTGCTTTTTTGCATTTTTTTAATTGCTTTTGTCCGTTTTATGTTCTAATTTTGTGCGATTACTCCGATGCGAATCTCTTCTATGTGAAAAGAGAGTCGGATGAAGCGTGAAAACATTAATCAAAAACATATATCAACATGAAAAAACTACTACTGTATGGTCTCGCCGCGTGCCTGTCCCTGACCGCCGCCGCCGAGTCCAGTTACACTATCCAGTTTAAGACTGGAGCGGACAACAATCCAAAAGCAATTACTACTACTACAAATCTTTCGGATTTTATAGAATCCGGTGCAGATTATATTAGTGGTATAAAGAAATCGGATGGAGGGTATTTACCTGCACTTGGTGGTATGAAGATTGGAACAAATAAATCCACTAATTCAGTGGGTATTACCTTTACCCTTAGCACTGCAGGAACAAAAAATGTTACTAAAATCGTAATTAAAGGTAATTCCCTTAAGAATGCCACTGCTGCTTCTGTAGTTAAAGTTAATGATGTTGAGGGTTCACCGGAATGGACAAAGGTGAAAGGTACCACAAAAGATGCGATTCTTACTGAGCTCGTCGACCATACTTTTGAGTTTGACGGTTCAGAGATGAACGAAATCACAATTGCAGGCACTTATGCTTTCTATGTGAATACTCTTACCGTCTACTACGAGGATGGCGAAGTGACTCCTCCGGCTGTAGAGCGTCCGAAGATCAAGCAGGTGGCTACCGATACCGGCTACGCCATCGAAATGACCTGCGCTACCGAGGGTGCTCAGATCTACTACTTTGACCATGAGAGCACTGACGTGCCGAGCGCAAGCAACGGAGCAACACTCTACTCAGTCCCCGTGGCTTTGGAGGGTGGTGCTTACACATTCGTGGCTGCCGCCTACAAGGATACCGATGTCTCCAAGACTACAACCCTTTCCGGCAACGCTCCCTACATCATGAGCACATTCGACATCGCCGGCAAGAAGGGCAGCAACATCGACGTCCGTGGCGAGATCAAAGCCATCTACCAGAACGATGACTATGTGTATGTAACAGCTGGCGACACATACGCCCTTCTTTACAAACCCAATGATTACGCTAATCTCGGACTTGTGAATGGCGACACATTCCCGCAAGTTACCGGTACAGTAAGTGAGTACCGCGGCACTCCTCAGCTTGAGGGAGCAGCCATCGTAGGTGACGTTACAAAGGGTGGCACACCCGTAGAGCCGCAGGTTATCACCCTCGACCAGCTCACAGCAGAACTCGTGAACCACTACGTGAAGATTGAGAATGTAAACCTCAGCGCAGCCAATAAGGGTAACTCTACTATGACTGATGCCGCAGGAAACACAGGCGCTCTCTATCATAGATTCTATAAGGCTCCCTATGAGATTGTTGACGTACCCACCGAGGCTACTGATAATGTAACGGTTGTAGGTTTCGTGGGCATGAACAATGAAACTGTTCAGGTGATTCCTACCGCTGTAACAGTTAACACAGAAGTAGAGAAGGTTGCCGCTCCTGCTTTCTCACCCGCCGCAGGCGAAGTTGAGAAGGGCACAACAGTAACCCTTTCCTGCGCAACTGAGGGCGCAACTATCTACTACTCCACTACGGACGGAGAAGTTGTTACCGAAGGTGCTGAATATACAGAACCTATCGTGATCAACGAGGCTGTGACCATCTATGCTGTAGCAACAAAGGATGGCATGGAGCCGAGCGAGAAAGTTTCTGCTGCTTACACAGTGAAGACTGAGGGTCCCGAAATCCAGGATGGCATTGCCACATTTGATTTCTCCACAGCTGAGAAGTGTACCGCTTATGGCATCACAGTTCCCACCGAAGGCGGTAAGGGCACGGATCTCTGCGCCAAGGGTGCAGATGTTACTTACACTTCCGGCATTATTACTATGAAAGTTGCTGTGGCTGAAGATGCGCAGACCGTTTCCCGCATTTGGGCTAAAGCTGATGGCGAAGCACTGATATATGACATGCGTCTTTATGCCGGAACAACAGTAGAATTTGCAAGCACTGACGCCACCAAGGAGATCAAGAAGATTACCTTCGAGCAGAACCCATCATCCTACGACTTTGGAGAGAGCAACACATATGCTCCCAACACATTCGTAGCAACCGGCGAGAAGAATCCTAAGGAGCTCGTTTGGAACGGTGGCGCAGACGATAAGACTGCCAAGACCTTCACGATGGGAATCGGTGCCAAGACCTTCTTCTCGAAAGTCAATGTTGAGTATGTCACACCTTCGGGCGTGAGCGAGATTGTAGAGGACAGCAATGCCGAGGCAGTATATTACAACCTACAGGGTGTTCGCGTGAACAATCCCGAGAAGGGCCTTTACATCCGCGTGAAAGGCAACAAGTCGGAGAAAGTAATGCTTTAATAAAAAATAGTCGCGGAGCGACTACACTGCATATTAACCGCGTACAACACGGAGCGAAGCGAAGTGTTGTACGCGGTTTGGCATATACTAACGCGCTTCAGTCGCGGAGCGACTGCCCTATCATGATTCAGTGCAGAAGAGCGACGCAATTAAATTATTGTTAATATCTGTGGAATAAATGCCTAAAATATTGAACAAGTCAAAAATAATTAATAACTTTGCAAACCCTGCGCGAATCTAAAACGTTGATTATTTAGAATAGGAGCGTTCCTCTCCCAAATAGACAATTAACATAAAAACTAACTATAAAAAGAGAAAAAAGTATGAAAAAACTTTTACTTTCAGCTGCAGCAGCCGTTCTCGGCGTAATGTCGATGAGCGCTACTGACTACACACTGTTCGACATCGATCAGCCCGGCACATGGGAAGTTGTAAAGAATGGCGCTGACACCACAGCCATGAAGTCAAGTGTAACTGCCGGCGGCAAGACCTTTGAGATCACTTACAACCGCCTTGAGTCGAAGACTTTCATGTCTCCTGTAGCCAATACTTACGCATGGCGTGTCTACAAGAACACAAACTTCACCATCGAGAGTTCAGATGTGCAGATGAAGAATATCGTGATTACGATGGACACATATTCTGATGGAAAGTATGTAGGAGAAGGCACCTATAACGAGGGCTGGAAAGGCACTCTTGACTCGGCAAACGGAACCCTTGCGCTTGCCAGCGCGGGTGCTCAGCTTTTCCAGTTCAATGCTACAATACAGCAGGTACGCATTAAAAAGATAGTTGTCAGCGACCAGGAAGGCGGTGGCGGCGGCACAGTTACACCCGATCTTCCCGAGGGCACGATTGTCAACAATCCTTTCGCTGCAAAGTCTGATCTCGATGGCTGGACAGAGACCAATACTCCCGCCGCTAATGTTCCCGACGGCAAGACTGTATGGTACATCAACACAACTCAGAAATGTCTCTGCGGTGCTTCCTACGATGGCTCAGCCAATTATAAGATTGACTCCAGCTGGCTCACTTCCGACGTAGACCTCACAGGCTACAAGAACGTGACCATGACTCTCGAGCAGGCTTACGGCTTCGACTTCCCCACAGCCCAGGACCCCGACTACACAGTCAACATCCGCGAGAAGGGTGCCACAGACTGGAACCAGCTCGTACTCTCCAACTTCGGCGCAAAGGGCAGCGGCAACTGGACAGCATTTGCTGAGAACTCTTTCGACCTCTCCGAGTATGACGGCAAGAAGGTAGAGCTCGGTTTCTGCTACATCAACACAGATGCAAAACCTGCAACCTGGGAGATCAAGAACCTTGAGATCAAGGGTGACAAAGAGGGCGCAGTAGCAGCTATCGAGGCTGAGGAGAACGTAGCTCCTGTATACTACAACCTCCAGGGTGTACGCGTTTCCAACCCCGAAAACGGCCTTTACATCCAGGTTAAGGGTAACAAGACAAGCAAGGTTATGGTGAAATAAATCCACATCCTTCCCACATAAAAAATGGCACGCTGAAAGGTTCGGCGTGCCATTTTATTTTGAAAGTCCCGAAAAAATGCTTATATTTGCGGCGTGGATTGCAAAACGACACATTTTAATCCTTTGACCCCTTAAATCTATCAGCTATGCCGAACAAAATGCCATCAGAAACATGTACATGTACCTGTAAGGAGATGCCGCGCCCGCGCATTCTCATCATCTACACGGGAGGCACCATAGGCATGGTGGAAAATCCCGTGGACGGTTCGCTGGAGCCATTCGACTTCGAGCACCTTATCGACAATGTGCCCCGCATCAAGCGTCTCGACTACGAGATAGACAATTATCAGTTCAAGAAGCCGATCGACTCGTCGGCCATGAATCCCTCGCACTGGGACAACATCGCGAGGGTTATAGAGAAGGCCTACGACAAATATGACGGCTTTGTGGTGCTCCACGGCACCGACACAATGGCTTATACCGCCTCGGCACTTAGTTTTATGCTCGAAAACCTGCGCAAACCTGTGGTGATCACCGGTTCGCAGCTTCCCATCGGCGAGGTGCGTACCGACGGTGAGGAAAACCTCATCACGGCATTGCAGGTGGCCGCCTCGCGCGACAAGGATGGCAAACCGATGATTCAGGAGGTGGCCATCCAGTTTGAGAACTGTCTCTGGCGCGGCAACCGGTCCACGAAATACAGCGCCGACAACTTCAATGCCTTCCACAGCAGCAACTTCCCCCGACTCGCCAAGATTGGATTAGGAATCGAATTCCGCGACGAAGTGCTTCACCGCTGCACCGACAATGCTCCGCTGAAAGTGCATTATGGCATGGACACGCATGTGAACTGCCTCAGCCTCTTCCCCGGCATCTCGGAGGAAACAGTGCGCTATATCCTCAATCAGCCCGGACTGAAAGGAATCGTGATGAAGACATTCGGCGCAGGGAACGCACCCTCCGACGCTTGGTTTGTAAAGGCAGTGCGTGACGCCGTGGAGCGTGGCATTGTGATAGTGAATATCACGCAATGCGGCAACGGCATGGTCGACCCGGTGCGCTACAAGACAGGCCTTATCCTGAAAGAGGCCGGAGTGATTTCCGGCCACGACCTCACATCCGAGGCCGCCATCACCAAACTCATGTTCCTCTTTGGCCAGGGCTATAGCACCGATGAGGTGAAGCGCCTCATGGAAGTGCCATTGGCCGGCGAAATGAAAGGATAAACTCTGAAAGCCCCGAGGATAAAGATGAGCTTGAACGGCAGAATATTGCGTTTGGCCGGTCCGGCAATACTCACCAACATCACCATACCGCTCCTCGGACTCTGCGACACAGCCATCGCGGGGCATCTCGGCTCCGCAGAATATCTTGCGGCCATCGCCTTAGGCTCCATGATGCTGAATGTGGTCTACTGGGGATTCGGTTTTCTGCGTGCGGGCACCACGGGCCTGACAGCCAACTCGTTCGGCGCAGACAATGGCCCGCAGAGCCGCGACATCCTTAAGAAATCAATGATACTTGCCGCCATAGTGGCCGTGATGCTGCTAATCCTGCGCGAGCCGATGCTCTGCCTGCTGCTTGAGATCACACGTCCGGCACCCGAAGTGGCCGCTTTCGCCTCAAAATATTTCAACATCTGCGTGTGGGGCGCTCCTGCACAGTTGGCCATCATGGCCGCCACAGGCTGGTTTATAGGCATGCAGACCACAGCGATGCCGATGGTGGTGAGCATCTCCACCAATGTGCTCAATATCCTTCTGAGTCTGCTGCTCGTGTTTCCCCTCGGCTTAGGGTTCGAAGGCGTGGCATACGGTACGCTTACGGCTGGCTGGTGCGGCCTTGTGGTGGCAGTGCTCGCCATCCGTCCGCTTTGGGAAAAGACAAAAGGGATGCGTACCAAAGAGGGTTCGCCTAGGAAAGTGACACTTTCGCGAATGTTCAGCGTAAACTCCAACCTCTTCCTCCGTTCCTTGCTGATGATAGCCGTCACGCTTGCGATGACCACCTTCGGTGCGAGGATTGGCACCGTGGCATTGGCAGCCAACACGGTGATAATGCAGTTCTTCCTCTTCTTCTCCTACTTTATGGATGGCTTCGCCTTTGCCGCGGAGGCACTTGTGGGCCGCTGCCAGGGAGAGGGCTCAGGCAGCCAAATGCGGCTTACCGTAAGGGCACTGTTGCGGTGGAGCCTCGCAATGGCCGTAATCTTCCTGCTTATCTACGCAGCCGCCGGCGTGCCAATCGCCAATCTCCTCACCGACGCGCAGGATGTGAGGGATGTCGTGGCCTCGCTCAGGATATGGATTGTGCTTCTGCCGCCGCTCACCGTGGCCGCATTCATCTTCGACGGAATCTTCATCGGAATCACCCGGGTAAGGTCGATGATGTGGAGCACTCTTGCCGGTGCTTCGATATTCTTCCTGATATCCTTGACCACGCCGTCGGGCAACATGTATTACCGCGAAAATATACTATGGCTGGCCTTCGAGTCGTATCTTGTGGCACGCGGAGGACTGCTCTCAATCATTTATTTCGCGCAACATTCTCGGAAATTGGCAAAAAATGGCTAATTTTGTGATATGAACGAAACCGGCTCCACATATCAGGCCGTCCGCATCGGCGACACATCCGACTGGCGGCTCATCTGCGCGATCTCCGAGACCGGCATTCAGGCTTATCTCAAGAATACCGCCAACCCCACCGAGGAGGTGATCACCCTCTTCGACCAGGACTGGGAAAGAAATCCCGACACCCTTCTCTCCAACATAGAGAATGCCGTATACGACCATCCCCAGGTGCTCGACGACTTCAGCGCCGACATAGTGCTGACAGCTCCCCGCGCCATCTGGGTGCCGCTGGAATATGCCGACGACGATGAGGGGTGTGACAGCCTTTATTCGCGCATATATCCGCTTGCCGGCGACGACCTCTTTGCTGAGGAGGGTGCCGACGCATTGTGCCTCTATTGCCTCGCGCCGGGCCTTAAGGCCTTTCTTGGCAGGACATTTCCCGGAGCCAGGATTCACTGCCATCTTGCGGTGATGGCCCGCAGTTTCCGCGACCGTGGCGCCGACATGCCAACGCTCTTCATGAACATCCGCAAGGGAGAAGTGGACATGACCCTCATCGACCGCCGCCGGCTGCTCCTATCCGCCACACATTTCTGGCATCATCCCGAGGACCTCGAATATCATGCTTATAATGTGCTTGACGTCTATTCGCTCGATCCGAAAGAGATGCAGATTTCGCTGGCCGGACTTCGCGATGAAAAAGCCGCTCTGATGACCGCACTCCGCAAGAGAATCGCATATGTGATGAACGCAATGCTCCCGTCGCTGGGAGTAAAGGCAGGCATGCCCCTGCAGGCAGCCATGCTGCTTCGCGCGCAATCTCAATCAAAAACCACTTCACGATGAGAATCATAAGAGGAAAATATGGCCGCCGGCGTTTCGATGTGCCGAAGAATATCACGGCACGCCCCACCACCGACTTCGCCCGCGAGAATATCTTCAATGTGCTGGAGAATATTGTGGACATAGAGGGAAAGAAAGTGCTCGACCTTTTTGCAGGCACGGGTGCCGTGAGCTGGGAATTCGTGTCGCGTGGCGCCGCGAAGGTCACAACCGTGGAGGAGGCGCCGGTGCAGGCATCCTTCATCCGCTCGGTGAAAGAGAAACTTGGCGACCGTGCGCTGCATCTGGTGCGCGGCGACGCTTTCCGCTTTATCGAGCGCGCCGAAGAACCTTATGACATCATTTTTGCCGACCCCCCATACAATCATCAGCGATTTGCGGAGATTCCGGGACTTATCCTTGGCAGCACGCTCGTGAAGCCGGGCACTATCGTGGTGGTGGAGCACAACCGCGACCACGACTTCAGCGAGCTCCCCGGATTCGCGCAGCACCGCGCCTACGGGAGCGTAAACTTTTCGATATTCACTATTCCCGAAAGGAATGAAAATATAGAGAACTCAGCAATAACAGAAAAGTCTGAATCAAACGAGAAAACAGAACCCAAAGAGAATAGCGACAATGATTAAGCTTGACAAAATAGAGGATGCCATCGAAGACATCCGCGAAGGAAAATTTGTGATAGTGGTCGACGACGAGGACCGCGAGAACGAGGGCGACCTGATCATGGCCGCCGAGAAAATCACTCCGGAGCATGTGAACTTCATGCTCAAGAATGCGCGTGGCGTGCTTTGCGCCCCGGTGACCCTTAGCCGCTGCAAGGAACTGGGGCTCGACGTGCAAGTGGAAGACAACACGTCGATGCTCGGCACTCCCTTCACTGTGACCGTCGACAAACTCGAGGGCTGCAGCACGGGAGTATCCACCGCCGACCGTGCCGCCACCATCCGCGCACTTGCCGACCCAGCCTCGACCCCCGAGACATTCGGCCGTCCCGGCCATATCAATCCCCTCTATGCCCAGGACCGCGGCGTGCTGCAGCGCGCCGGCCACACCGAGGCAAGCATCGACCTCGTGCGCCTCGCCGGACTTGAACCCGTGGCCTGCCTCATGGAAATCATGAGCGACGACGGCTCGATGGCACGCCTCCCCGAACTTCGCAAACGTGCCGACGAATGGGGACTGAAACTTATCTCCATCCGCGACCTGATTGAATACCGCCTGCGCAACGACTCCCTCGTGGAGCGCGGCGAAGAGGTGAACCTTCCCACGGCCTACGGCCATTTCCGCCTCATCCCCTTCCGCCAGAAAGACAACGGCCTGGAGCATATAGCCCTGATAAAGGGGGATGTCACGGGTGAGGAGCCCGTGCTGGTGCGCGTGCACTCCTCCTGCGCCACGGGCGACATCTTCGGTTCGCTGCGCTGCGAATGCGGCGAGCAGCTCCATCGCGCCATGCAGGCCGTGGAGAAAGCCGGACGCGGCGCCATCATCTACCTCAGTCAGGAGGGCCGTGGAATCGGACTGATGGACAAGATCCGCGCCTACAAACTTCAGGAGAATGGCCTCGACACCGTGGATGCCAACCTTCATCTGGGCCATAAGGCCGACGAGCGTGAATATGGTGTGGGCGCGAATATCCTCCATTCGCTCGGAATCACGAAGATGCGCCTCCTTACCAATAATCCCATGAAGCGCGTGGGCCTGCAGGGCTATGGCCTCGAAGTGGTGGAGACAATTCCCATCGAGGTGGAACCCAATGAATACAACGCCCGCTATATGGCCACAAAGAAAAACCGAATGGGACATAACCTGCATAACGTCTGAACCGATATGAAAATCTTGAGAAATATTGCAATTGTGGCGCTTGCCGCAGCTTCGATACTTCCGGCGCAGGGAAAGAAGGTACTCGGCCACGAGGACTTCGACGCCTGGAAATCAGTGCGCAATTATACGCTGAGCCGCGACGGCAATTGGGCGGCCTTCGCCGTGAACCCGCAGGAGGGTGACGGCACGCTGACCCTGCTTAACACCGCCAACGGCAAACGCATCGAGATAGCGCGTGGCTACAACCCCACGTTCACCGCCGACGGACGCTGGGCGGTGGCTCTCGTGAAACCTCTCTTCAGCGACACCCGCAAGGCCAAGATTCTCAAGAAGAAGGACCACGAGATGCCGCAGGACACCCTTGCAATCATCTCGTTGCGCGATATGAGCGTCAAGAAGGTGGCCAATGTGAAGGGCTACAAGATGGCCGCCGAGGCCGGCGACTGGATTGCCTTCACCTCCACCGACACCGCTTATATCAAGCCGAAATTCCTATCAGACAAGGAATGCGGCCGACCGATGGTGGTGGCCGACCTCGTTTCGGGCAATTCCAAGATTGTGAAATGGGTGAAGGACTATACCTTCAGCGACAACGGCAAGCGTCTTGCCTTTAATGTGAAGAAACCTGAGAAGGACTCCATCGCCACCGACGGCGTGGGAGTGATGCTCCTGCCCGACACCAGCTACATAATGATCGACCGCGACAAGCGTCATTATGGTGCTCCTGTGCTCGACCGGGAGGGAAACCTGCTGGCTTATGTAGCATCCGACGATTCCATCAAGAGCGGCACACGCGATTCACAGGTGTATCTGAGCGACCTGCGCAGCGAGATGCGTTCGCCGCGACCGGTGACCCTCAGTTTCAAGGACGCCAACGGCCAGCCGCTGCGCCCAAACCAGTACACCAAGCCTAAATTCTCCTGGAACGGCCGTAGGCTCATCGCCGGAGTAGCCCCCGTGATTGCTCCCGATGACACCACAATCGTTGACTTTGAGAAAGGGAAACTCGACATCTGGGTGTGGGACCGTGCGCTTACCCCTCCGCGCGAGCAGTCGCTCCTCGAAGAGATAAAGAAGGTGAACTATCCGGTGGCCGTGGATGTAGAGACACTCTCCGCCACGCTCCTTGCCGACGATATGCTCGCCGAGGTGAAGGCTCCCGACCGCTGGGACGGCAACGAGGCACTCGTGCTTGCCCCCACTACCGAAAGCCAGCGCGCTTACCAGTGGGATTATTTCTATCCCACGCCGATGCACCTTGTGAACCTAAACACCGGCAAGCGCACCGAAGTGGGCAAATATCTTGGAGAACTGACCCCGGAACTCTCACCCTGCGACAGATATGTGGCATGGTTTGACAAGCGCACCTGGTGGGTCTATGATATCGCCACTGGTAAGACGGTAGACGCCGGCGCCAAGGTGCCGGAAGCCCTCTGGGACACCGACGACCGCCATCCGTCGCCCTCGATGCCATGGGGCATCGCAGGATGGAGCGCCAATGATGAGCACCTCCTTGTGTATGACCGTCACGATATCTGGCAACTCGACCCCAAAGGCGTGAAAGAACCTGTGTGCATCACTAAGGGAGAGGGCCGCAAGCGTGGCGTGCGGTTCCGCTACCACAACACAGACCCCGTGCACAACCGCTTCCTCTCCAAAGGCGACTTGATGCTTCTCGATGTGTTCGACTATAAAGACAAATACAACGGACTTGCCACAATGCGTTATGGCGCAGCCGCACAGCCCGCTATGCAGGTGCTCGACGGCCATGCCTACACTCAGGTGCGCAAGGCCCGCAATGCTGACACATTCTCCTGGCAGCGTGCCAACTTCAGCGAGCTCCCGAATATCTGGCTCTCGCGTGGCCTACGCTTCGCCACCGCACGCAAGGTGACCGACGCCAATCCGCAGATAAAGGACTATTCATGGGGCACAGCCCAGCTCGAACGCTGGAACGCTTACGACGGCAATCCCTCCGAGGGCGTGCTTTATGTTCCCGAGAACCTGGACCCGAACAAGAAATACCCGATGCTCTGCGTGTTCTATGAAACCGGTTCGGAGGACCTTTACAGCCACTATACGATGGAGCCCTCCTGGAGCTGGGTAAATTACCCCTTCTATGTGAGCCGCGGATATGTGGTGTTCGTTCCCGATATCCATTACACATCGGGCCGTCCCGGCGAGGATGCCTACAATTATGTATGCTCCGGCGCCGAAGAGATGTGCCGCCGCTATCCCTGGATCGACAAGGAGCGCATCGGCATCGACGGCCAGAGCTGGGGTGGCTATCAGACAGCCTACCTTGTGACTCGCACCAATATGTTTGCCTGCGCTGGCTCGGGAGCCCCTGTAGCCAACATGACCTCGGCCTATGGAGGCATCCGCTGGGAGTCGGGCGACTCGCGTCAGGCACAGTATGAGGTGGGTCAGAGCCGAATCGGCGGTACTCTCTGGGATATGAAGGACCAGTATGTGGCCAATTCCCCCGTGTTCCATGCCGACCGCGTGGAGACTCCTCTGCTCATCATGCACAATGACAACGACGGCGCAGTGCCCTGGTATCAGGGTATCGAGATGTTCATGGCGCTCCGCCGCCTGCAGAAACCGGTATGGATGCTGCAATACAACGGCGAGTCGCACAACATCCGCAAGCGCGGCAACCGCAAGGACATCACAGTGCGCCTGCAGCAATTCTTCGACCATTACCTGAAGGGCGACCCGATGCCAAAATGGATGAAGGAGGGCGTGCCGATGATTCGCAAAGGTCAGGAATTTGGATTCGAACTGGAATGATCTATTTCGTAAACGCTAAGATAAACATAGGACTGCAGATCGTGAAACGCCGCGCAGACGGCTATCACGACCTGCAGACCCTTTTCTACCCTGTAGGCTTATATGCCGGCACTCCGGAGAATCCGGAGGCTTTCTGCGATATCCTCGAAGTGAAGAAACTTCCCGCCAATCCCGGCGAGATAAGGCTTCATATGGCCGGACGGCAGGTAGACTGTCCGCAAGAGAAGAATCTTGTGTGGCGGGCGGCCAGAATGTTTCTCGACCGCGTGGCTCAAAACCGCTACGGCGTGGAGATATGGCTCTACAAGCAAGTGCCATACGGAGCGGGAATGGGTGGGGGCAGCGCTGATGCCGCTTTTACCCTTCGTGCTCTTTCCGACATTCAGCCCGTGGAGGAGGCAAAACTGTATGAGATGGCGCTTGAACTTGGTGCCGACTGTCCCTTCTTCCTTCTCAATCGGGCTGCATATGCCGAAGGGGTAGGGGAGAGGCTTGTGGAGATGCCGCCTGCGCTTGCCGGATGCTGGCTCGTGGTGGTGAAGCCCGGCGTGTATGTTTCCACAAAGGAGGCATTCGCGGGGGTGACGCCCCGTCCGGCGGAATTCGACCTCCGGCGTCTCTTTGAATTGCCCCTTGAGGAATGGCAGCCGCTTGCTGTAAATGATTTCGAGCGCTCCATATTCCCCAAACATCCCGAACTTGCAGGAATCAAGGATTGTCTCATGGCCGCCGGAGCCGCTTATGCCTCTATGACAGGTAGCGGTTCGGCTCTCTACGGCATATTCCGCGACAGGGATGCAGCGGAAAAATGCAGACAACAAATAGTCCCAATGCCAACTATCTCTGCCAATTGTTTGTTAAAGGCTTAGAGGAAAGTGCTCTAAAAAGAAGTAAAGATGCGCTTATCATATCGTATGAATAAGCGCATTCTTTTAGATTTTAACATAATTTGGCAAAGAATTTGAACGAATATGGGCAGAAAAATTAAGCATCACGGCCATCATTTAGATGACCGTCAGGAATCAAGAGAAATGAATAACGAAGATATTAACGAAGCCCAACTGCCTGAAGATGAGGTAGTGGTGGATGACGTAAACACAACTCCCGGAGCTGACGAGGGCGCCGACAATGCGGTGGCGGATGCCGCTGTGGAGGAGGCTTCCGAAAAGGATGCTCTTATAAAGGAGCGCGACCAGCTAAAGGAGGAACTTGGCAAGGAGAAGAAGGAATACATGTTCCTCATGGCCGAGTTTGACAATTTCCGCAAACGTACCTTGCGTGAGAAATCGGAACTTATCAAGAATGCCGCTGAATCGGCTTTCAAGGGTCTGCTTCCGATAGTCGACGATTTCGAGCGTGCACTGAAGGCCACGGAAGGCAGTGAGGATGGAGCCGCCGTGAGAGAGGGTATGGAACTTATTTACAAGAAACTTAAGAAATACATGGAGCAGAACGGCGTGAAGGAGATGGATCCTGAGGATCGTGAGTTCGACGCCGACCGCCATGAGGCCATATCGGCAGTGCCGGCACCGTCGCCCGAAATGAAGGGAAAGATTCTCGACACTGTGGAGAAGGGCTATACTATCAATGATAAAGTGCTGCGTCATGCCAAAGTGGTAGTGGCACAGTGATATAGAAAGCTATGGCAGAGAAAAGAGATTACTACGAGGTGCTTGGGGTTGCGAAAAACGCGAGTGCCGACGAAATAAAGAAGGCTTATCGCAAGATGGCCATCAAGTGGCATCCCGATAAATATGCCAATGAGTCGGAGGCTGTGCGCAAGGACGCCGAGGAGAAATTCAAGGAGGCGGCGGAGGCTTATGACGTATTGAGCAATGCCGACAAGCGTGCCCGCTACGACCAGTTCGGCCACTCCATGGGCCCTCAGGGCTTCGGCGGAGGCGGCGGCCAGGGTGGTTTCGGCGGCTTTGGCGGATTCGGAGGCGGATTCTCTATGGAGGATATCTTCGAGCAGTTCGGCGACATTTTCGGTGGCCGTGGTGGCTTCGGAGGCGGTTTCGAGGGCGCTACAGGTCGTCCGCCGCGTAAGCATGTAAACCGTGGCACCGACCTGCGAATCACTGTCAAGGTGACGCTCAAGGATATCGCTGAGGGCGTGGACAAGAAACTCAAGATTCCCAAACTTGTGGCCTGCTCGCATTGCAACGGCACCGGCGCCAAGGATGGCACCGCATTCCACACGTGCAACCGATGCCATGGCACAGGATATGTCACCACAGTGCAGAACACTTTCATCGGACAGGTGCAGAGCCAGTCGGTATGCCCTGAATGTAACGGTGAGGGGAAGGTGATCACGGAACAGTGTACATATTGCAACGGCCAGGGCGTGGAGAAGAAGGATGAGATTATCTCCTTCTGCATACCTGCCGGCGTGGAGGATGGCATGACACTGACTCTCCGCGGACAGGGCAACGCTCCGCGTGGGGGAGGCGTCAACGGCGACTTGCTTGTGAAGATTCTGGAGGAGAAGGATCCCGACCTCATCCGTGATGGCAACGACCTTATCTATAATCTGATGCTCGACTTCCTGACAGCCGCAATGGGCGGAACAGCCGAGGTGCCTACCATCGACGGGCGCGCACGACTGAAGATTGCCCCCGGCACGCAACCCGGCAAGGTGCTCCGCCTCCGTGGCAAAGGTCTGCCGCAATATGACAGTTCCACGAAGGGCGACCTGCTCGTGAATGTGATGGTCTATGTGCCCGAGAACCTTACCGACGCTGAGAAAGCGGCGCTCGAAAGCATCAAGGACAGCCCGAATGTGGTGCCCACGAAGCAGACGTCGCAGCGCATCTTCTCACGCCTGCGCCACATCTTCAGCAAGGAAAAAGACTGAAATGATTGATGATTGAAGATTTAAGAGATCTCCGAGGCTTTTATGGCCGCGGAGATTTTTTTTACGGCGTGATGGTAGGAGGCTTTGAGCGCTCCTACGGATGTGCCTAAGATTTCGGAAATCTCCTCATATTTTTTTTCGTCGTAATAGCGCATGTTGAACACAAGGCGCTGTTTTTCAGGCAAAGCCATCACGGCTTTCTGGAAAGTGACCAGGAGAGCATTGCCGTCGAAATATTCATCGCTTGTGAGACGCGAGAGGAGAATCTCATCGTCATGTTCGTCGCCCTGGATCTGGGCACGCTGACGCTCTTTGTTGAGGAAATTTATTGTCTCGTTGACGGCAATCTTGTAAAGCCAGGTGGAAAGTTTGGCGTCGCCCCGGAAATTATGGAGATTGCTCCAGGCTTTCAGGAAACAGTTCTGCAGTAGGTCGTTAGCATCCTCATGGTTCCCGACCATACGGCGGATCTGCCAATAGACGGGTTCGCTGTAGGTGCGCATCAGAGTGTTGAAAGCCTCCTTGGCCACCCTGGGGGTCTGAAGGTCTTTCACCAGTTGCTTTTCGTCGATGGGCGCGGTGTATGCCAATGCTTTGGGTTTTAGTGGTCTGATGCCTATGGGCAGTCGATGCGATGACGCAATCGAATGCAGTTTTGCAAAATTAACAAAAAAATCCCGATTTCGCCTTGACTTATCCTTTGATAACTAATTTTAACATATTCGAAACTGAATGTGACGCCGCCGTTTGTTATAAAGTAAAGGCGCGACTGTGAATCATTTGCCTACCCTGTTGAAAATTCATAAATCGCAGTCAGTATGATAGATGTAAAATGTGAATTGAGTTCGTCAAGCTATTTGAACTATGAAAACTAAACGGATAATATTAGGTATGGCGTTGGCAGCGGCGGTATCGCTGCCAGCTGCAGCGCAATATTCAGATATCGTGAATGGTATCAGCAATGTGATACGCCCCGCTCTTGTAGGTGGTTCCAGTTATAAGGGATATGTGGAGGCCGATTATACTCAGGGCTTCGGCAAATACCGGACAAACTTCCTGACCGTTGCCACATCGCAGGGATATAAGTTTACCGACTGGTTTTACTGGGGAGCAGGCATCGGCGTGGATGTTCTCTGGAGCACGGTTAATACCGGCTGGGGCGACGACTGGGCCGCTTCGAATCCTGACTGGTATGCCCATGAGAAGACATCTTCCGCCGTAATGATACCTGTGTTCACTGACTTCCGGTTTATAATCGGCAGTCAGTATTCCACCTCATTTTTTGTGAACTTGCGGGTCGGGGCGAGCTTCCTCTGTTCCGACTCCTACGTGCAGATTCGCAACGGCTATCTAACCAACAAGAATTATTTCTATCTGCAGCCGGCTATAGGAATGCGTATACCGGTGAACAATGAAAACCCGCGGCAGGCAATCGACGTAGGGCTGCATTACAGGCTTCTCACCAGCGATTACTGGAGTCAGTGGCAATATAATGCTGCCATCAATGGTTTCGGAGTGAATATAGCCTTTGAATGGTGACGAAAAAATGAGGAAGAGATAAAAATATTTTTGGGGTGTGGGACTCAGATAATGAGAGAGTTAGTAAAAGTAATAATAAAAAGTTGAAAAATTTTTTCATAGTTGAGAACTTTTTTAGGTAGGAAATGTTTTAAAGGTATAAGAAATCGTTTCATGATGTTAGGTTAGTTCGAAAAAATGTATTATGGAATACACCAAAAAGCAGCTGATTGTGAAATCAGCTGCTTTTTTTCGTGCATATCTGCACAAATATAGTCGCGGAGCGACTACCCTGCATATTAACAGGTACAAGCCAGATTGAGCCCCAAAGTCGCGGAGCGACTTCCCTGCATATTAACTGCGTACAGACCTGAGCGTTAGCGAAGGGCTGTGCGCGGTAAGTTCATAATCAACAACCTTCAGTCGCGGAGCGACTGCACTATTAAGAGGGATTCTGCAAGGCGGGGGGTAATGTCCTCACTTCCCTGTTGCGGGAGTAAGAATGAGTCCGGTGATGTAGGCCACTCCGCCGTTGAGCCCCTTGATTTCCGTGTATTCAAGTTTGTCGAGGTCTATGCCATATGGGTCTGTGACATTATAATTATAAGTTGTGGCATAATCGGTCCTAATCTCTCCAAATGTACTTTCACATGTTAAGGTATTTTTATCATCCATTAGAAATACAATGTAAAAATCTTGTAAGCCCATATCCTGATATTGATCATCGAATGATATGTTGGGTAGAGCGCCTGGAAATACGCGACGTATGTTGAGATTGCAATTATATTTAGTATCATCTTTTACCCAATCCATGTAGTCGATATTGGAGAATGGAAAGATAACTAATGCGTCTCGTTCTTCGAATTTTTTAGTGTCCGGATTATACACGTTTGCATCATTGACGAGAGCTCCCCTTAACCATTTGTGATAATGGACTTTTGAACGAGCAGGAAACAGGTTCTCAAACCATGCGACTTTGTTATCTTGAAGCACTACGCGGCATTTTTGGGGAAGAGTAGGATTTTCGATTTCCAATGCGTTCAGAGTCCCCTCTACATTGAATGTAATCATTTTTCCTTTGATACTGTCGCCGATATTTGTGGTTTCTCCCTGTTGGAAGAAATCGCTTATTTCTGCAGCGGTTGATTGTGCGGAAACTGATAACGAAGTCCCCATGACGAGCAATGAGATTGATGCCAGTCGTAATATATATGTTTTCATATCTGTTTTATCTTTTTCTGTTTAGTATCGTTAACTGATTCAATTTGCAAGGGCTATTTTACCAAAAACTTTTTCCCTTTGTATATGTAGATTCCGGGAGAGAGAGAGTTTCTTTCAACTCGCTTGCCCAGAATATCGAAGATCGGAGAATCAGTTTCCGATTCATCAGAAAATATTTCATTCACGGAACCGGGAGTAACACCTTCGGGTGCTAAAATGAAGTTCAGAAACATCTGCCAATTCGGACCAAACGGATATGTGGTTTTCTTATAGCAACCTATAATATTATGAAGATTGTCATCATGATAGTGATAGTAGTAGTTTCTGTAGCAGTATCCGAATCCCCCTATCGCCTTAGATGGGAAACCATCATATTCCATACGGAATGTATTGTCATGAGCCACTTTGAAAACCATCTCTCGCTTATCTGGGAGAAGAATGTTTCGTCCTTCAATCTGCGTCATTGGATAAATGCAGATGCTTGCACTTTCATTTGTGGAATTTCCATGCAAGAATGTTTGCCCAATAATGCTCCCGGCATCTACTTTGAAGGAACCTGCATCATCAGTTCGCACACCTTCTGCAATCCAGTCACCCCAACTATTCAGGATCCATCGAACCGAATTGTCAGAAAAATACTCGAGATAAGTTAATGCCGGGAAAGTAAAGCCTTCACTTTTAACGTAATCGCATTTAACATAGCATTTTACCCTAAGGCATTCCTTCCCGTTGGAAGAAGTGCATTTCTCTCCATATTTTTCCGGGATTCCGGCATTTGCATGGAAACCCGATATTGCAAAAGTAATTGCCAAAGCAATCATGGTTGCAATCCTATTGCTTAATGCTTTCCTTAAGCGTCTGTCGTTAAATTTTTTCATCTCTGTATGCTTTATGAAGTATGGTTAAAATTGTTCTGATTCACTTTGAATGAAAAGTGTCGATATATAACATTTTTCATTAAATCTCAACATTGCTTAATAAACGATTATTGTCCTTAATTGTTATATCGAGTAAATATTACATGATTTAGCAGATGCTTAATTCTGTAATTGACTTTCAATTTAAAAATATAAATATATTCAACTATGAAAAAGGACATTTCAGCAAAACTTGCGCCAGCTTCATGGCCTTACGTCAGTCCATCTCCTGGACAATTCCCAATCGTGGTATCCACGGTTTTTCCTGAGGACTATCATAAGTTCCCGGTAAGAGAGAATTATGTCGAAGCTATTGACGCTGGTGTAAACACCGGCATTACAGGAGTGCCAACTCCATATTCCGGAGCAGGCAGTTTGAATCCAGTCTTGAATACGAGCTATATCGAAAAAATTCTTTCGACTGCATCAAAGACTGGAATCAATCTCTATTTGACTGCAGGTCTTCTCACCGCAGGAGATTCGCTTGGCCCTGACAACAACTTGAGGACTCAATTTCTCACAGCAGCACTCAAGTATCCTGAGACAAAGGGGTTTTCCATAAGAGATGAACCTGCATTCGAAGAATTAACAACCTTAGGACAGAAAATATTAACAATTCAAAACTTGTTAAACTCCATCACGTCTAAGGAGACCATGCTATATGTCAATTTGGCTGGAACAATTGCAAACCGAGTAGACGCTACTCATCTTGCTTCAGATTCTGAGAAATCATTGCAGGGGAATCTTTCTTATCCCGCATATTTAAAGACAGTATGGGATGAACTTCATCCGCAGGTTTGGTCATTTGATTTTTATCCATTCAATTATAAATTTGATTATAATATTCAAGATGGAGAGGGGAAAACCGGATGGTTCTCAGGAACATTCAACAATTTGGAAAACAAATTGGCAAATCTGTATAATGTCATGTACTATCACGCGTTGCAATCATTTCATCCGGCATCCGGATATCTGACCCGACCATTCTGGGCATTCTGCATGACATCTGGTCATATTCTATATGATACAGAGAATGATACAATCAATGTTATGTTCCCCGTTCCGACAATCGGTCAATTGAGGTTGGAAGCATTCACCGCCTTGGCTTTTGGTGCACAGGGCATAAGACATTGGGTATATGCTAAACGAAGCAATCAAACCCATAATACAATTTTCCTCACCGCCCCTGTCAATAAGCAGGCGAAGAAAACTGCCATATGGTATACGTTGCGCCAACTCAATAATGAGATTCAAAGATATTCCAGTGTTTTTCTGAATGCTCAGTTTGTTGATTTTGGAATGTTTCCGAAACAAGCAGGCGTCATTAGTGATGAGTCGGTTTTCATTTCCAATACCTGTGTATCATCAGTCAGTGTAACGGGAGGACGTGGTGTTCTGGCTACCCATCTGAAAAACAGCAAAATCGGATACCCTGCATCTCCTGCAGGGGAATCGAATTTTTTGGTTGTCGTAAGCCGGGATCCCGAATCGACTGTCAGGGTAAACATCTCTTTCAAAAGCGCATTTGTAATTGAAGAAATAACACCGGTCAACGTGACGTTTGGAGATCCTGTAGGATTCTTGCCTCAAACAGGTCCGAATCGGACATTGCAAAGAACTCTTTCTCCGGGTTCATATCTGATATTCCGTTATCATCAAAGATGAAACCCATACAGCGGTCTTTAAATAAGCGTTTAACAATAAAAATAGATCACTATGAAAGAACATAATATAATGAATGAGAATGCGGAAAAACTTAACACTTTCTCCGCAGGAATAAAAGAGACAAAAGCACCCCAGCAATATTATGAAAATCCGGTTCCCGGTCAATTCCCCATAATTGCAAACCGGATATTCACTGATACATCAAAGCCAAGTCAGACTATTGTCGATTCATTAGCAGAGTGCGGGTTTAATCTTGCAATTGCGACTGTTCCCACAGAAGTTTTGGCTAAAACATTAAATATGTTCAGAGAAACCGGGGTAAAAGTTATCCCGTTCAATAGCACATACTTTTCCGGTCTTGCTTCAAGTACCAAATTGGAAGCATCTGCCAAAGGTGATGAGGAAAGTGCGTCTATCATGTCAGGCGCTACTCAAGATGATAGCAGTAATACGGATTGGAAGGAATTTGTAAGCAATGTCTTGTCATATGATGTGGTAGCCGGGTTAGGTATGCTTCAAAATCCTACCACGTCTAAAATCGAAGAAAGAGCTGACAGGATCAATGCAATATATGCCAATAGCGGTTCGCCATTGTTGTATACAGAGATAAGCCCTCTTCTTTCTTTTGTAAACAAGTTACAAAATACTTCTGATGGGACAACGACGGTAGATAAATTCTCTACTTATGGAGAATATCTTGAGTTTGTACAACAAAAGATAGCACCCCCTATCTGGTCATACAGCCTTAATTTTGTTTCATATAAAAATGGGAGTTCGGCACTTTCAGTCGACTATGGGATGTTCTTTACCAAACTGGAGCAATTCAACCTGGCTGCGCAAGCAACAGGTCAAGTGATGTGGACATCGTGCAGATGTATAAAGACAAGTTCGGTTTTATCCGATATGCCGGCTCCAACTCTTGCCTCAATGAGATTTGAAGTTTTTTCGGCTCTTGCTTATGGGTCTCAGGGAATCGTGTTCAATACATATTCCAATCCGCCAGTATCTATGGGGAATCAGTATTCACATTCTCCCATTAATGCCAATGGTCAGAAAAGTGACACATGGTATCTCGTGCAGCAAGTGATATCGGAGATAAAACGTTACACAGAGGTCTTTTTGGGTGGAATTCCGTTAATGATAAGGCATACCGGAACAACTACATATCCCGGAACTAATGCTCTGATTGGTGAAATCGGCCCTTGTCTGTCTATCTCAAGTGGCAATGCCGGCGTGCTTGTTTCCCATTTTGCAAATCAAGAACAAGATTACTTGATTGTAGTCAATCATGATATTGAAAAGCAGCAACAGGTTACCCTTAAATTCGCATCCAACCGATTCGTAGAAGAATTAACTGTACTTAATCTTGACAGCGCGTCAAATACAGTGGTTAATTCTGATGGGTCAAGAAGCGTTAGCCGCACTATGGAACCAGGTGGTTACCTCATATTCAAATGGTGCTAATACCAAATAAAGTATCTCTTTAAAATATTGGCCATATGGAATTTAATTTCTGTATGGTCAAATTTATTTTTTTACCAAATTATTTTTTAGCAAAAAAAAATTGTAATTGACTTATAATTATATATTTTTGTAAAATTTAATATGTCTATCAAATCAAGAGTTTTACTGTTCTGCTACTACTAACATGAACTAAACACAGGATTATGAAGAAACTTTACGTTTTCGCGCTCATGACGGCCGCCTCTTGCGGTGGCGCTTTCGCTGATTCGCCGGCGACGTTGGGCGCGTTCTTCTATGACGACGCTTTCTCTTACAATGTGATTGATGATAGCGCACGCACTTGTCAGGTGACCGACTGGAGATACTCTTACGCCAAAGACAGCGTGATGACTATACCCGAAACCGCTGTCTACAACGATGTGACATACACTGTGGTGAAGGTCGGTGACAACGCTTTCAGTTATCCTCCATTGGCCGAAAATGGAGTCGCCAAGATTGTGATGCCCAACACCATCACAGAAATCGGCGACAATGCCTTTTGCAGCCATCAGATGAGCGTAGCTCAGTTTGAGGACCTCAGCGAGATCGTATGGCCGTCAAACATTAAAAAGATTGGAAAGAATGTCTTCCGGGACACATATAGTTATACCGACATAGTGCTTCCCGAAAGCTTAGAGGAGGTTGGCGACGGATGTTTCCTCTCGCAGTCGAAGAAATATACCGGCCAACGTCCCGGCGAGGAGTCGGTAGGGATGTATTTCCCCTTGAAATCGCTCTACATCGGAAAGAACCTACGCAAAATAGGCGCAAATGCTTTCGGGAACACAAGATTCTCTAACGTGTCGATTTCCGAGGAAAACAAAAATTTCACGCTCGACAGCATCACAGAGGCCAACGATCTGTTTCTCTTTGAATTCAAGACATATATTCTCTATGATTCCACGAAGGAGACACTCATCTCCATGTTCAGCAACCGCCCCAACCTGGATATCAATACTCCCACCGCGCCCGATGGATTTATCTCACCCGATGACTTCGCCTGGGATTTCAATGTGCCGGAAAATGTGAAATCCATCGCCGACTATGCTCTCAAAGGCAACTGCTGCTTCCGAAAACTGCATATCGGGGCGAACGTGTCGACCCTTGGCACCAACTCACTGAATGGCGTTACAGCTAACGGGATGGTGGTAATCGACCGTCTTGACCCACCCACAGTAGCATCGGGGAGCGTGTTCGAACCCCCATACGGATGCGACTATAACAAACTGATGATATATGTCCCTGCCAAGGTGCTAAATACATACAAAACCACTCAGGGCTTCAATAATCCCTTGTATGTATTGATTTATCCGATGGAATCAATCGGGCTGAAAAGCGAGGCAGTAGGCGTGGAGGCGCAGGGACATGACACCTTCGAGCAGGATGGTTACATCTTCAAGATACTGGATGACAGCATTGCCACCTGCGCAATCGTAGGCGGCACGGCGCTCGACAGCATCGATGGTGGCGACGATCAATGGATAGATTTGCCTACGAAGGTCTATTACGATACAAACAAGAAGTCTTACACCATTACTGAAATCGGCGAAGGCGCCTTCAAGGATAAGGATGCCATCGATAAAAGGTCGAAAATTGAGAGAATTATCTTCCCCATTAAACTCGAGTCCATCGGTGACGAGGCATTTGCAGGCACCACTGTCAAAAGGGTAGAATTTCCCAAAACCTTGAAGAAAATAGGTAGATGCGCTTTCGAGAATTCATTCACAAAAGGTTGCATTTTGCCTGTTTCATTAGAGGAATTAGGCGACAACGCTTTTATGAACAATTGCCTTTCCGACGGCTTTTCAGATAAGATGTCTGAAATGTCGGATGGTATACAGATTGGAAGCGGCCTTGCACATATAGGTAAAGCGGCATTCACCGGGAATATTGCGGAATTCATTACGCTTTCACCGGAGAACGG
This sequence comes from uncultured Muribaculaceae bacterium, assembly GCA_905209725.1. Classification (GTDB taxonomy): domain Bacteria; phylum Bacteroidota; class Bacteroidia; order Bacteroidales; family Muribaculaceae; genus Lepagella. Next base: position 15,339 of record CAJLTZ010000012.1, on the reverse strand, counting down.
CACATATTCCCTTGACTCAATCCTTACAGTGGCCCAGGGCAAACCGATGAAACTCTATGCTCTGTTTGACAAGGAAAGGACCAGCCTACAACTGATGCTCGCCAACAGGATAAAGTATATGAACGGAACGCTCAACCTCAACCCCGACAGCATCTCGGTGGAATATCATGTGCCTTCCACCGTGACGCGGATTGAGGATTACGCATTCACCGGACAGCTCTACTATCCCTCGGCTTATTGGACTTGGAGGCTCAACGGCGGAGTGTCAAGAATCTACATCCCGGAATCGGTGACATATTTAGGCAAATATTCACTCACCGGCATCGGGGGTGGCGACATCATCTTCGAGGGCGACGTACCCCCGGAAATGCCGGAACCTGCCTTCTTCCCCGGCACCGACATTCAGGAAGGCGCACGGCTCTATGCCCGCAAGGAGGCAATCGAGGCGTTCAAGGCCAGCGAGCAATGGGCGGCATATGAGATCATACCGATTGAATATGTGGGTATTGAAGGTATCGAAGCCGACAATTCATCGGAAGATTCTGAAGAGTTGTATCCTGTATACGATCTCTACGGAAGGGTCGTGATGCAGGAAGCCTCAGAGGCTGACCTGAACAATCTTGAGAGAGGAATATATATCTACAATGGCAAAAAAATATTCAGATAGGAGGAAAATCATGAAAACAATATTCAAATACGGAATTCTCGCGGCCTTTTTTGCCGTAACAAATATGGCATCGGCCGACGATTTATGGCCATCGTTTGATTTCAAAGTTGACGGAGTTGTATATAATTTCCTTTCCGAGGAGGATAAAACAGTTGAAGTTACTCATGGAAATAATATTTGGCTTGGACATAGATTTCATGTAAATTTCCAATATAAAGGCGATGTTGTGGTTCCTCCAACAGTGCAATACAAGGGCGTGACATATGATGTGGTAGCCGTAGGACCGTCTGCATTCCAGCCTGTCGAAAATGAAGAGTATCCTCAGCCCCCTGTAACTTCAATCACTTTGCCCAATACCATAAAGACTATTGGGAAATACGCTTTTTATGATTGTGTATACATCACATCTCTTGTAATTCCGGAGGGCGTTACCGAGATTGAGGAACAGAGTTTCCCTTACTGTAATTAGAGGATAGGGAAAGACTATGAACAACACGGAATAATGGGGATAATATCGCTGATTATTAGAATGTTGCCTATTTTAACACTTTTGCGGGTGGTATTTGGAGATACCCGTTTTTAGGCATATTTTTGTGACGTATTTCTACCGCGGAGAAGCTTAGGCTTTCCGCTTTCGTCATTTTATAGGGGATAGTTTACATCGGTTTACGATGGTTGGCTGTCGTTTACAGTGACGGATGAGCGGACTCAAAAACCGTCATTTCGTATGGCGGAGTTGACAATGGTTGTCAACGGTTGACTTCGATTTACAGGCGGCGGGAATACACGGATTTGATTGTAGAACCACAAAAATATGCGTGTATGAGAACCCAACGGAAATGTGAAAACTGCGGCAAGGTGTTTGCCATCAGAAGCGGCAACCAGCGTTACTGCTGCGAGACCTGCGCGGAACAGGCGAAACAGAACCGCAAGAAACGCCGCAACGATTTCATCAATGCGGTCGAACCGCTTATAGACCTGCGGAACCAGGAATACCTTTCTTTTTCGAAGGCCGCCCTGCTGATGGGTTGCACACGGCAGTACATTTATAAACTCGTCGGACAAGGACGGCTCAGGGCATCGCGTCTGAGCGGCCGCATGTCCCTCATCCGCCGTGCAGACATAGAGAGCCTGTTGGCGGCAAGTCCGTACGAACGTGTGCTGCCTGTTGCAAGGACGGCAAAGAGTAGTTCCAGTTCTACGAAAAGAAAGACACCGGAAGCGGACAACAGCCCGATGGAATACTATACAGGCGAGGAAGTGATGGAGACCTTCAAAATCGGGCAAGGTTGGCTGTACACCTGCGCGAAGCGTTACCGCATACGCACCTGCAGGATTGCGGGACGCATCTATTACAGCAAGCAGGACATAGACGCGCACTTCGGTGTCGCGGCTGACATTTCCGGCATAACCGAATGGCTGACCACTTCGGAAGTGGAGGAGCAGTTCGGCATGAAGGCATCCGCAATCCGCGCGTATGCCTACCGCCATCACATCCCCACCAAAAAGGAACACGGTACGGCCTATTATTCAAAAAGCCACATAGAGGAACACCGCCGTCCTGACCTCATGGAAGATGACAGGTATGTCACTGTTGAGGAAGCTGCCGGAAAATACGGCCTGAGCAAAGCCAACCTGCACCATATCGTAAAGGTCAAAGGCATCGGCAAGGTTAAGGTCGGAGTCCGCAACCTGCTTGTCCGCGAGGATGTCGAGCGCGTCATGGCGGAGCGAGAGGTCGCCGGATTATAGTATCTCAGAGAAAATCCGGTTATAATGCCATTGCCCGTTGGTTATGGTTGTCACCGTCGGATAATGATTTTCCTTTGCACTGCCGAACAAGAGGCAACAACAGACAACAGTTACAAACCCATAAAAATTTACAGCGATGACCAATATCTGCAAGACAGTGTCCCTGAGGACACGCAAAATCAAGGACGGCAGGATGCTGTCGTACTATCTGGATTACTATCCCGGCTACCGTGACGAGACAACGATGAAAGTCATGCGCCACGAATCGCTCGGCATCTACATCTATGCCAGGCCGAAGAACGCGCGTGAAAGAGACTACAACGACCGTATGGCGGAGAAAGCCGAGGCGTTGCGCTGCCGACGCTACGAGAGCATCGTCAACGAGCGTTACGACTTCTTCGACAAGGAAAAGGAGAAAGGCGACTTCCTCGCATATTTCAGAGGGCTTGCCGCAAAGAAGAACACCAAGTGGGAGCACGTTTACAGGCACTTCGAGAGATTCACCGGCGGCAAATGCTCATTCGGCGAGGTCGATGTGGACTTGTGCCGCAGGTTCATGGACTACTTGCTGAATGCCCGGCAGTACCTCCATACCAAAAGGCCGCTGCACATCAATTCCGTGGCGGGCTACTGGTCGACATTCCGAGCCTGTCTGCATACCGCTTACCGTGACCGTAAAATCAAGGAGAACCCCAACGGCTTTCTCGACCGCATTGACACGATACCGACCGTCAAGGAACACCTGTCGCAGCAGGAACTTGTGCGGCTCGCGCAGACACCCTGCGAAATCCCTGTCCTCAAGAAAGCGTTTCTTTTCGCCTGCCTGACGGGACTGCGCAAGAGCGACATCCGCAATCTCACATGGGAAAACATACAGCCATACGGCAACGGTGGAATGTATGTCACCATCCGCATGCAGAAGACCAAAGACCTTGTGAACAACCCGATAAGCGACGAGGCTCTTGAACTTATCGGGCCGAGAGGCACAGGACCAGTGTTCTCCGGCTTTCAAGACTACATGACACAGGCTCCGCTACGACGTTGGCTGAAGGATGCGGGTATAACCAAGAATATCACGTTCCACGGGAGCCGCCACACCTTCGGTTCGTTGCAGGTTGAGGCAGGAACGAGCATATACGTGGTGCAGAAGATGCTGGCGCACAAGAACGTGGAAACAACTCAAATTTACGCAGATATGGCAGACGAGCAGAAACGGTTGTCGGTTAGCCGCATAACGCTGAAACCGACGGCTGACACAGAAACACAGATTCCGTAAGTCCATAATTTTATCCCTGCCATCGTTTTATTTTATTCAGAGGGCATATATATGTCGTTTATTAAAACGATGTCGGGAACTCAATAAAAGCGAGGATTATGTCCCCGCTTTTTTCATGTCTGTTTGTAACTTAAAAATCTTGTTCAGAGTATGATAGCAAGTATGAAAACGGCGTATTATTTTAATTAAACCTAAAATCAGGCTGTTTGGCATCCGACAACCGACAACAACCGGGTGTCGTGGTATAAATTTGTGCTCAAAAACAATCAAAAACTTGAATAACGATGGATAAGAAACACTATCAGCCAAGAACATCTTTAGGAGACCTTTGCCTGTTTTATGGCTTCCCCGGTGTGGCGATTCTCGCCGTGTCACTTATGGTATCAGCCAAGATAGGCACGGAGTTCTGCGGGGACGGAATGATCAAGTCCGGCACATTCCTCGGCTGCAACATGCTGTTGTGGCTATGTTACTATACCGTTTTTATCTCCTTGCCGGGCAATCTGTTTGACAGCATCAGAACTTCCTTAAAAGTGAACGAAACGGCAGAGGCTGTAAGAGTCTGCACATCAGAAGAAGGTAATGCACCTGAACTTACAGAGCCATCTGACGATACGGAATCCGAGCCAGAGCCACAACCGGAGCCAGACCCACAGACTTCCCCGTTACCGTCAGAACCAATCATGCCGTTCGACTACCGTCAAATCTGCCTCGAATACGAACAGCGTCAGGCAGCGGAAAAGGCAGGACTGATCGAGAGTATAATCGGGTATGCCGGACATGCCATGTCGCCCTTTGTATCGGAAGATGACATAGTACGCCTGTGCAACGAAGTACAGTGCTGGTGCCTGAATCCGGAATACAAGCCCTCTGACATAGCACTGCGGGTAAGGCTGAGCACCAACGACCTCTGCCACTTCGTCTGGAATATCGGTGAACGGCTCGGCAGGGACAACGGCTATGACGGGGAATGCCGCGCCAGCTTTGCCAAGAGACTTTTCGCATCGGCATTGTCGAAAGTTGACATACCGTCACTCCGGAACATGACTAAGACAGCTTCAACCGACAGGATTCCTCTTGACAGACCGCTTCCCGGAAGCCTCGGTTTTCGATATCACACAGCAGAAAGCAGCTCCGGGCAGCAACCGGAATCGGCATGATATGATTAAAATGCGGTTATTTCCTGATTGCTGTCGGTTATTTTCTTCACCGTTACATAATGGTTTTCCTTTGCGGCAGAATTTTCAATCACTAAAATCAAACGAAATGAACACCGCAGACAACGAACTGTCGTTTAACGACCTTCCGAAAGCCGTGACACGCATCCTCAGCGATGTGGGTGACATCAAACAGATGTTGCATGAAATGCACCACCGGCAAGAGAAAACCAAACCAGCCGACCGCCACGTGCCTATGACCGTGGACGAGGCAGCGGAGTATCTGACGCTCCCCAAGAACACCCTTTATGACAAACTCGCCAAGGGTGAGATTCCGGCGACCAAGCCCGGCAAGCGATATGTGCTCTATAAGGACGAGCTTGACAGATGGCTGGAGTGCAACCGCAAGACTGCCGTGCCGATGACCGCAGAGGAACAGAACAAGGAGATACTGAAGTCCAACCGTCGCAAGCCGAAATCTAAATCATGGAGAAACGATGAGCAGTGAATGTTACCTGAACAACACGGCAGTTCCCTGTGACAAGGAGAACGGGGAAGGCTGGCAGCAGGCGAGGCTCAGTGTCGAAACGACTTATGCTGATGCTCCGGTCGTGCTTCGTGTGAACGGTGTACGTGCTGGCACGCTCGGAAACTTTTCTGCGTCCATTGGCAAGGCGAAAAGCAAAAAGAGTTTCAACGTGTCGGCAATGGCTGCCGCCGCATTGTGCGGTGACTATGTACTGGCATACGAAGTGGAGCTTCCTGCAGACAGGCAGACCGTGCTGTATGTCGATACGGAGCAGAGCCGTACCGACTGCCAGAACCAGATGAGACGCATACTCAGACTTGCCGGGCAAAGTCCCGACATTGACAATCCCCGGCTCGTGTTCCTCTCGCTCCGGCAGTTCACCCCGGAGGAGCGCATCGCCATCATCGACGCGGCGATGGAATCATTGCCGGACATCGGGCTTGTCATCATCGACGGCGTGAGGGATCTGCTCCATGACATCAACAACCCGATGGAAGCGACAACTGTAATCTCGCTGCTGATGAAGTGGACCGACCTTTACCAGTTCCATCTTCACACCGTGCTTCATCAGAACAAGTCGGACGAGAACGCACGCGGGCATCTCGGCACGGAGCTTGCCAACAAGGCCGAGACGGTCATGCTTGTGGAGAAAGACAAGACCGACGCGGACATCAGCGTTGTCCGTCCAGCTTATACGAGGGCGGCGGAGTTCCCGCCGTTTGCCTTCCGCATCGTTGGCGACAGTATCGCCGTGCCGGAGATTGTCGGAGGCTACAGCTTCGACGAGCCGAAGACGGGACGACCGGCCGTCGGGAAGTTCGACGCATACTCGTCGGTAACAGAGGCGCAGCATCGCCAGGCTCTCGGCATAATCTTCATCGACCGGTCGAAGGAGTACGGTTACTCCGACTTCCGCCAAGCGGTCAGGTCCGCTTACGGACAAATCCTCGGACGGTCGGTCGGAGAGAATCATGTCAGCGGCATAATCCAGTGCCTGAAGAACAAGCGTGTCGTCACACAGGAAGGCGACAGGAAAGGAAAGCCTTACCGCTTCAATCCCGATTTCGTCTGGTGACTTCCGGCTTGCCGGGAAACAAGGCTGTTTAAGCCCCGAAAGGGGTGAAAAACGACCGTGGGAAGCATAATACCCCGGATTTTCAGCAGAAAACCGGGAGAGACCGCAAAAAGCGGCAGCAAGCTGTGAGATTATGAAAGAATTTTCGTGGAAAAATTCAAAAACGACGGTGACGGATGACTTAAAAAATGCTTTCGGTTGGTCGATATATCGACCGAAAAGAGGTGGATCTTTTCAAAAATCGGTCATGAAATTTTGCATCGAGAAAGGTTTTTTCGATGCAAAAAGTGATGAAAAGGATGCGGTTAATATGGTAAAAACAGTTTTACCCGTTCAATATTTTAGCGACATTGGTATAGAAAACATATACAATTAATTATGAAACCCTCTTTATGCGGCAATGTCGATGATTGCCGTTATTTCCGCTTAAAAACGGAATGACCGCCCAGACATGGGACGGTCAAATTCATAGAGCCAGTTAGCTCGCATGGGGTGAGATTACAAGATCAACTCATACGCTGCATGTAACATCGCCATGAAATGAAGCCCCGACATTCGCTGCCGAGGTTCCTATACGGTATGCCTTGCTTTATCAGTTATCGAAATGTATCGGTGGAACCGGCAGGTCGTCGCGGCGGATAAATTTCTTAATTTCTTCGGACAAACCGTTCTGATAACGTTTCAGCCACATTTCCGTTGGTGTCAGTTTTACGACGATATAATATTCCGTGGCATCCCATAAATTATCACTGTCGGGCGCATCATACCAGGTGAGTTCAAGACGCGGCTTCTCGTCTTCTTCATTCGCTGGGTCTGAAACGTGCCATGTATATCGTTTATGGAAATCGGCTGTTCCGTCCGGCAAAAGGTAATATGTGACGAGTCCGCCCCACGACCAAGTGTTTTCGTTGTCGGTAGTAAAACGGTAAATAAGAGGATTCTCATTGCTCCCGTCCTCAACTAATTGCCATTGCCCTTTGATGAGTTTGGTATCGGGATAGTCTGGAGTATCATCATCGCAGGCACTGAACGTAAGTGCAAGGAGAGGAATTAAAAACAGAAGCAGTTTCTTCATGTTCAATGGTGTTTGTGGTTATTTCATAATTGCTGAACTTGCGCCGGATTGTTCTCCGACTTCATTACCGCGCTGTACTTTCTTGCCGTAACCGAATGTATAAGTAACAGACAGGTTGAGTCGGCGGTGAAAATTGTTTCCATCGGCAAAGCGCGTTTCTGAGTATAAAGGAGTGGATAACATATTAGTGGCGCACAGCCAGTCGCTGCGGAAAAGATTCATCGCGCTTACCCTGATATTCCAGTTTGCCCTGCTCCATCCTGCGAGTATCTGGTAGAAATCACGGTCTTTATATATTACTCCACGGTTGCCCTGCACTGTCAGGTTTCTTGTCTGATATGATGCCTGAAAATAGAAATTACCAAGATAATAAGTAGCCGATGCGTTGCAAGTGAACGGACTTCGACTAATGTCAAACAGTCCGGTCATGCGATAGAATGAAATTGAGGGTGAGGCGGCAAGTTGCAAATTGCCGTTCAACAGTTTGTAATTAAACGACATTCCGATTTGAGTGCGATTGTAGTCGCCGTTGGTCTCAAAAGTGCGAAGCAAAGCTGCACCGTCATTGTATGGCTTGTAAACGGGCACATACAGGTTATATTCTCCGAAGTATTGGGCAAAAGCCGTAGCCGAGAATTTGTTAGACGGCATCCAGTTGTAAGACAGGTTGAACGTAACCTGTCGGGAAAGTCCGATTTCGGGGTTTCCGGTATAGTACATCAGTTCGTTCTGTTGCAGTATATTCGGCGTTTTCTCGCTTGCACCTGGATAGTTCGCGCCAAAATGGAAGTATGCCCGGAAAGAATGTTTCTGTGAAGGAGAGAATCCGGCTGATACATTCGCGAGAGGATAGACCTCTGAAACGGACTGATCGTTGATTTTGTTCTTCTCCCATTGCAGGGAAACATCAGCACTTATATTCCATTGATTGTTGGAGAAGTTATAACCGAGTGCGGCTCCGGCGTAGGTGTCGAGGAAATCATTGTCGTAAGGAGATGTGCCTAAATAGCTCACATCATTGGATGTGGAACCGTAATAAACGCGGAAGAAGCCGTTTTGTCTGTCTGTGAATATCTTGTAAAGAGTGGTGCTTCCCCTGAACTGCCATACATTTTCTCTGGAGTCGTTTACTATGGCATCGGTGGCTGAAGTCTGATAGCGGTAATTGTTGTTGGTGTGTCCGTAATTTATGCCAGGCGAAACGCTAAGATGGAAATTTCGGGGCAGAATGAAATAGTAATTGCCAGACCATATAATATAACGGCTGGTGTAAGGCTCGTATCTGCTATATGAGTAGTCTTCTGCCTGTCGGGGTACAAACGACAGCTTGCCGGAAGTTTCAGCCGTCGGCGACTGATCGAAGTTAAAGCCGACAGTGTTTGCTATCTGCACTTTGTCGGAATCGTAAATGGCTCTGAACGTAACGGGGTACTGGTTATACCTGAAATGAGAGTTGTCGAATATTTCGTTTCGCGTAATAAGGTAAGGTTCGCCGGCGGCGTTTTCAAGAGTATAGTTCCCAATGGTTGACGTACCTGAATGTTTGATGTCATGGTTTGATGCACCGGCGTATAAATCATATGTCATTCGCTTATATGCGAACTTTGAATATATCGAAGCACGGCTTGACAGTTTTCCTACAAAGAAATTTTCATTTACCGTTGCTTTGGTGTAGCCGCCGTATTCGTACTTCTGCATGATGAAATTGATTACATGCTCGTTGCCCTGAAAACGAGGGTCGGTAGGAAAATCGAGATATTCGACACGACGCACATCAGATGTCAAAATGCCCTCGATTTCTTCCGCCGATGCAGGGATATAGTTTATATAGACCGCTACATTCTGTCCGCCCGGTGTCGTAACCGCATTGTCAACGAGATTGATGTTGACTTGCGGAATGGCGAGCTGTCGCAAAAGGTCAATGGCGTTTTGCGCAGACGATTTCTGCCTTGTGGTCGGGGTATATGTTGAAGATGTAGCGTTAGTGCGCTGCATCTGGGCTTCGACAACCACCTCGTCAAGTTCTTGTGTCTTGATACTATCGGGTGATTCGGTCTGCGCCCTTGCCGCGATTGTGGCTGTGGCGCATAATATTGTTGCTAATAATCTATATTTCATGCAATATGCGAAGATGAGAGAGTTATATTTCGGCCGAGAAAACCATATCAACAAGATTAAAACGGACTTTGCGGAACAGCATCATGCTCTTAACTCCGAGGTTGTTGTCATCTAAGTAACCGGCGGCTTGTTGCTCGGTCTGCACTTGAATCAACGGCAATTTAACCGAATTGCCGCCAATAGCCAGTGTCGCGTCCTGCAATTTATAGCAAAGTACCGACCACACGCCCCCGACACCGGCCTGATTGATGGTGTCGCTTTGACAGTGTGATATGAGATAATCCTTGTTAGCCTCGAAAAACGCTTTGTTAAGCCATCCGTATGATGCATCTCCGCTATCAAGTTTTATAAGCATGGGTTGTTGATTGACTTCGGCGGCAGTAAGAAGATTCATGCCTGATGAAAAGCACATATTAGGCCGCACGTCGGATGGTTCAGCCGGAATTCGCGGAACTTGTATTTCTTTTGCCGCGAAGTCTAATGCAACATCTTTGAGTTGAAGCATCAGCTCGCTGCCTACAACAAATTCAAGGACATTGATATACTTGTCAGCTTCTTCATGGTGGCTGCTTATGTCAATAACATAAAAAGGCACATCTTTGACCGTAATGTTCCCTAACTTCAATTCTTTGGCAACAGCATACCGTCCGGCCGAAGATGCTACTCCTGTTGCCGTGGCATTGGCATCAAGCAATTCCAGACCATAGGCATTTGCCAAGGAATCGGTTATAGCATTGACGCCGGCGCCGGTATCAAATGTGATTCTCGCAGGTTTACCGTTTATTGTAGCTTCAGTAATCTGTATCAGATATTGTTTGCTGTCAGGTTTCCCAGCACAAACAGTATCAAACGGAACAATACCTCTCTCTCCGACAAAGGAAATACTGTAAGGCGAATACTTTGTCAGAGCTTTGTATCGCGCCATCATATCAGCATACGGAGAAAGACTTACCGAATCAACCATTTGGTAAGCCGATGACAAGACTGCGGACAGCAGATTATATGCTTCTTCATTTTTACCGACACGGCTTAAGTCCATTGAGAACATGACGGAACTTTGAAGAAGCAAGTTTAGGTCAAGATTTTCTGATTGGCTTTTCAGGAGTTCATCAAAGGCCGGGATGGAAATGTCAGGACGATTGAAGCGGTTGCCAATTAAACATCTGGAGAATACTTCCAAAAAGGGATTTATCGAATCTTTCGGCGCATTGTGATATATGTCATACAGACCGAAAAAGTCCGACGAATTCATCGCCGCGCCGATACGCTCGTCAATGCTTTGGGCTTTTGCCGAGAATATCGAAAAACCGAAAATAAGAATAATAATGAGCTTCTTCATATTCTTTATTGGCTCTCGTAGGCCCAACAGAGAGAATTAGTTAAATATAGAAAACGTGAGCCAACTATGCCACGTCTTGATTTGTAGGTCGTAGGAAACCATTAGTGCAGATGTAACAATAGCAGCCCACGCTATAAGCGTGAGAACCACTATGCTATCTCTTGCACTGATTCTTGAATTTCCTACGTTCACAAATCTCAAGATAAGCATAACGCTTCTTATTTTTCCAAAATGTCGTGCAGATCAAAGACTTGCAACGGCAAAATTAGCTATTTTTTCCAAGAGTAGTGCCATATCTTCCGATAAATTTGTAATTTTGCGTTAATAAAACAATTAAAACAATTACGATGGCACAAGAAATAGACCATAATCTCGAAAATCAGCTTTATGATGATGTCTGTAATATTATAGAGCAAGCCCGTTATCGGGTTGCTGTGTATGTGAATTCCGAAGCTTCCATGATGAACTGGAATGTCGGCAAAAGGATTAAGGAAGATGTGCTACTCAACAAACGGGCAGATTACGGAGAGCAGGTTCTTAAGCGTTTGTCCCAAAGACTGAAAGCCAAGTATGGCGGTGGGTGGGGTTATCAGAAACTCCAACATTGTGTACGCGCTGCGTACACTTTTGGTGAGGACGAGATAATGTACGCAGTGCGTACACAATTGAGTTGGACGCACCTGCGGTCACTAATGGCACTGAACAACAGTGTGGCCCGTCAGTTTTATATGGAAATGTGTCGCCTTGAACATTGGTCTACACGTACCCTCGATGAGAAAATAGATGCGCAACTGTTTGAGCGCACGGCCATCAGCCGTAAGCCGGACGAGATAATCAAGGCAGAACTTGACAAGGTAAAGGAGAAAAACGAATTACAGCCGGATATGGTATTCCGCAGCAGTTATTTTCTTGACATGCTCGGATTGCCTGATGTTTTCAGCGAAAGCGATTTGGAAACAGCGATACTCAATCAAATTCAATATTTCCTTAAGGAGTTCGGCTCTGATTTCGCATTTGTCGACCGCCAGAAGCGCATCCCTGTTGACGGAGTGGATTATCGGCTTGACCTGCTGTTTTACCACAGGGGATTGCGCCGACTGGTGGCAATCGACCTTAAACTCGGAAAATTCAAGCCGACATACGAGGGGCAGATGCTGCTGTATCTCCGCTATCTCAACCGTCATGACAGGAAAGAGGGCGAGGCTTCGCCAATCGGTCTGATACTTTGTTCCGAGGGTAATACAGAACATATTGAGTATCTTATGCTTGATGAAGAGTCTCCCATCAAGGTAGCTCAATATTACACGAAACTACCGGATAAAAAGCTGCTTTCCGAGAAATTGCAACGTGCCATTGCCATAGCAAAAGAACATTACCGTTTGAAAGAACGTGGTGAGGATTAAAGAACGCCGACATAGATAAAGAGGAAAGGGTGTATAATGAACATTGCTGCAATTGATATAGCAAACCACGAATTTATTGCCATGAAAAACAAGCCAAATGCCAATAGGACGAAAGGGGGAACAAATCGTTCACTCATTGATGAACCTTGCAATGAAGCATCAGAACATTTTACTTTAAGCGTACTATATATACGCTTGGAGTAAAATAAAACTATCTACGCAAGAATACCGGCCTGCTCAATTTAGCACATACAGAGGTAAGCCTTCAAAAAAAGAAAAATAGTATTTGCCGATAAACCCCAAAGCCGCCGTACAGCTCCTTTTATAATGCGTCCCTTTTTTCTTTTTTTTTGAAGGCCAAATCTTCCATCGAAATAGGTGCTTGTGTGTAAATAAAAGTTAAATATGTTAAATCTCCGACTTTAGAGTCCCTATAGAACCAATAACGCTACTTTTCTACCGTATTGCGCGCAAACTACTGAACACCAACTATTAACAAATTCTATAATTGCAAGTCATTGAGCGACCTGCAAATCAAAGGCAATATTACCAAGATTGGGAGATCGGCATTTGCCGGTTGCGAATGCATTACGGCACTTCCTAATCTTTCTCACCTTACAAAAATCAGCGACAATGCATTCGAGGGATGCTCGATTGAGTCGGTGAATATTCCCGGTACGGTCAGAGAGATAGGTTACGAGGCATTTGCCGGATGTAAATATCTCAAGGAGGTAACGATTCCGAATTCAGTGGAAGTGCTGCAGGGATTCTCCGACTGCCCGAAGTTGGGATATGTCTATGTTCCAGATTCAGTGAAAAGGATTGGCGAATTCAACAACTGCCCCAATCTGAAAATCAATGGTCTTCCGGCTTCCCTTGACAGCATATATTCAAACGCATTCAGGAATTCGGGCATTACGTCGGTAATTATTCCGGCAAGTGTGAGATATATCGGAAAGAGGGCTTTAACCTGCTGCGAGAATCTTTCCGCGATTGATGTCGACCCCAACAACACGAAGTATTCATCGCTCGACGGTGTGCTTTTCAATAAAAGAAGAGACAAACTGATGGTATATCCCGGAGGATGCCGTAAGAGATATGATTACACAATTCCTGCTTCTGTAACATTAGTAGATGAATCAGCATTCGAGTCAAATGTTGGCCTTACAGAGTTGAGGATTCCCGACACAGTAAAAAGGCTCGGTAGAAGGGCATTCTATTCCGTACAGAACCTATGCACAATAATCTGTGGGGCTGCCGTACCCATAGGATGCAGTGATAGCGACTCCGAGATGTTCAATTATCCGAGAATCCCATATCTGTTTGTACCAAAGGGCTCAGTAAAGGCCTATAAGAATGCTGAGAAATGGAGATATTACTTTGACCACATCTCAGACAATCTTCCCGACTACATAGGTGTCGAGGATATCGCAACGGATGCTGTGCAGAATATCTCGGTGATATGCAGGGATGGCACAATCGTAGTTGAGAATGCGCCTGCCAATGCTGTAATCCGTGTTTACAATATGCAGGGAATACAAGTGGCAGAGACTGTTGAGCCGGAAATCCGGAATCTCCCTGCCGGCATCTATGTAGTGGCAGTCGGAGAGGAAACAACCAAGGTAATGTTGAATGGAGAATTTTGAATTTTGAATTATAGTCGCGGAACGACTATAATTCATATTAACCGCGTACAGGCCTGAGCGAAGCGAAGGGCTGTACGCGGAAGAGGATATTTTTTGCCATAGGGATTAAACTAATCGGCTATAAATATGTCACATAAATATTCCGAGACTATCGCTAATGGACTGGCTGCAGTATCGCTGCATCTTATCCATTGATAGTCAAATTGTTAATTTGGTAATAAGGCATATATGAAGGAAGAGGATAAGATCAAGGCGACATTCGGCACCGATGGAGGCTGGCGCGTGCCCGTGGGTTATTTTGATTCCGTTGCCGACGAGATAGAGAAAAAACTGCCACCTTATGTGGCCGCACCCGAACCGGAGAAACTCAGCAAGTGGCATCTGGTGCGTCCCTATGTGTATCTTGCCGCAATGTTTGCAGGCATATGGCTGATGATGCAGATGTTCCATAATGTGTCGGGCGTTGGCAACAACAACCTTGAAAATCCCCCGGAACAGATTGCACAGCTTATGCAGGAGCCCTCGGTGGCAGACTATTATGTAGCACCGGTGACCACTATCTCCGATATGGAGGTGGAGCAGGAGGTGAGCGAGGCATATTCAAGCATCGAGGAATTCGAAAAGGATTTCGGCTATGAGATAGAACCCAAGTATGATAAGATAGACCTATGAAAAGATTATTCGCCATATTGTTAGGAATGCTCCTGATTTTCGCCGCACCTATGGCAGCCCAGCAGAAGAAGGGCAGAGCCGAGATGTGGAAGGAGATGCAGGAGTTCAAGATAAAGTTTCTCTCCCAGGAGATGGAACTGAAGGATAATCAGATCAAACAGTTTTCTGATGTATACATGAAGATGTCGGAGGAAAAGGGTGCTCTTTTCCGCGAAACCCGCAAGCTTGAGCGTAAACTCAAAAGCAATAAGGAGGCCACCGACGAGGACTATGCCGCCATGAGCAAGCAGCTCACCCTGGTGAAGGAACGCGATGCTGAAATAGATAAGAAATATGATGCGCAGTTTGCGGAGTTTCTCTCTCCGAAGCAGATATTCAAAATGAAGGCTGCTGAAGAGAAATTCCGCGAGAAAATGCACCAGATGCGTCATAAGAAAAGACCTAAGTGAACAATATCGTCATAAAAGATATTAAAAAAGGGAGCGTGGAATTTTTTCGCCGCTCCCTTTTAATATTTCGCAACTCCCTTTTTAAAATTAAGGAGATATCACTACTGTCCACTAAAAAATGGACGGGGTTAAAAATTAAATAAATTCGGTTCACTTGAATCACAGAGAACATTGACATTTT
>CAJLTZ010000011.1 GCA_905209725.1 uncultured Muribaculaceae bacterium | reverse complement strand
ATGAGGCACATCTGCGACCCCTGCGTTAACATTTTTTGTGGGATGGGGTCTAAATTTGAACTGAAAGCATAATCAGGCGACCCCGTAGACGTGAAAGAAGGCGGCGGGGTCGCTTTTATTTTGTCATTATGGAAATAATTACTAATTTTGCCGCGAATGTGGTCAAAGACCAAACTCATTCCGAAAGGATAAAAAGGGAAAGGAAGGAATTGAGATATGGACATGAGAAGAATGCAGATGCTGCTGATAGCAGCCACAATAGCCGGGGGGGTCAATGCCGAAGTTCCCGAAGGATACTATGCCGCGCTACAGGGAAAGAGCGGCGACCAGTTGATGGCCGCCGTATCGGCACTTGCGTCAGGGCATAATGTGTTGACATACAACAGTTCCACATGGCCAGCCTTCGAGCGCACGGATGTGCGTAAGATAAAAGGGGAGGATGCATGGTGGGACATGTACAGCAACAATCTTGTGTATGTGGCTGAGGGACACGACGAACTCAACATCGAGCACAGTGTGGCCAGCAGCTGGTGGGGCGGCAAGAGCGGCAGCATTGAAGCCTACAGCGACCTATATCTGCTCAATCCCAGCGACCAGAACGCCAACAACAAGAAATCGCACTGGCCTCCGGGCACAGTGACCACCGCCGACATTCTCGACAATGACGTGCTTCGCATCGGCAAGCCCGCCGAGGGCATCGGCGACGGCGCGGCCAATGTGTTCGAGCCGGCAGATGAATATAAGGGTGACTTTGCCCGTGCATATTTCTATACATTCACGGCCTATCGTGCACTTGAATGGAAGAGCGATGCCAAGAGCGGCTTCCTCTATACGGCCTCGGCAGGCAACTGCGTGCTGAAGCCATGGGCAGTGAAACTGCTCATGGACTGGCACAGGCAGGACCCGGTGGATAGCAAGGAACTGGAACGCCAGGAGGTAGTGGCTGAACTTCAGGGGAACCGCAATCCCTTCATCGACCATCCCGAACTCGCCGAATATATCTGGGGCGACAAGAACGGGGAGGCATATACGGCAGGAGCCACAGCCACAGCCACCGAACGTCCGGCAGCCCCCGAATTCGAGGGCGCGCGTATGGCCGGAGTCAATAGATATACGCTTTATATCGACGGCCCGTCATCGCTTCAGGTAAATTATGGAGGAGAACGACTGATGGTGAGTCGCGACGGCGGGGACTGGCACGTATCGGCCGGCGACCTTCAATTCGATGAGGACAGCGAGCATGGCGCCACTCACACCTACCTCGCTTACACAAGCACCGGGGCAGGCGACAATGAATTGCGCAGCGGCATATCCCGACTGACTACGATAACCCTTCTGCCCGGCGCCGACGACCTGAGCGAGGCGCTATGGCATCCGGCCACAACTCTCAAATACGATACATACTATCTGATATTGGCAGAGAACGGGCGTCACGTGCTGTCGGCCGACGGCGGACGCACCGGAAAGACATTCCTTGAGAGTGCCGGACGTCCCGACAAGGACGGATACGGCCGCGTGACGGCGCCTTATGGCGCAGCCCTCGTGAAATTCGAACAGACTCCGGAGGGTGACCTTCTCGGCCTATATTCGATGAGCGGTGACTTCAAGGGATGGTGGAACTCCACCGCTCTCAAGCAGATGAAGCTCGACAAGGAGACAGGCACGCCCGGCAAAGCCACACTCAAGGAGAACAGCATCCTCGACTTCTCCTGGGGCGACCTCGGCACGCTTCATTTCAATGCGTCGCAGCCGAGATTCCTCAACTACAAGACACAGAACAACCGCACACAACTCTGGCCTCTTCTCTATGAAATCGCTCCCAGCACAGAGGGAATCAGCCTTCCGGAGCAGGAGGAAGAGGAATGGATATGTGTGAAAGGCAACGACATCATATGTAAAGATGGGAGTCCGGTATACGACCTGAGCGGCCGAGCCCTGAAGGGAACCTCTCTGCAGCCGGGAATCTATATTGCCAAAGGGAAGAAGATACTGATTTCGAACAGATGAACCAGAGTCCGGCGTCCCAAGGGAGGGCGGGCAGAAAATCGATAAAACTTTAAATCTATATCGGGATCCTAAGGAGGGTCTCAAAATCGAGGGTTGCGAAGGAGCGCGAAGAGAGCGAGCCGGAGCGAGCACCTCAAAAAAGGAAAAAATATGGCAAAAGAAGCGAACGTGAATCCGATAGAACGCGTCGTGATTCGGTTTGCCGGCGACAGCGGCGACGGGATGCAGCTGGCCGGAAACATCTTCTCCAACATTTCGGCGGAGCGTGGTGACGAGATATCCACCTTCCCCGACTATCCCGCGGAGATCCGCGCCCCGCAGGGGTCGCTGAGCGGCGTGTCGGGTTATCAGGTGAGTGTGGGCCATGGCGTGCACACCCCCGGCGATGAAGCCGACGTGCTTGTGGCAATGAATCCTGCAGCGCTGAAAACCAATCTGAAATATCTGAAACGCGACGGCGTGATAGTATGCGACGTTGACTCCTTCACGGAGGCCAACCTCCGCAAGGCAGAATATGCCACATCCGACCCGGTGGCCGAACTTGGCATCGACTCCACGCGCATCATGCTCGTGCCGATGACCAGCCTTCTGAAGGCCACCCTCGCCGACACCGGCATGGACCAGAAGGCCATGATGAAGAGCAAGAACATGCTTGCATTGGGCGTGATCTGCTGGCTCTTCGACCGTCCTCTGGGGAATGTGGAGCGTAAGCTTCAGGCAAAATTCGGCAAGAAGCCGGCAGTGTGCGAGGCCAATATCAAGGTGCTCCGCGCCGGCTGGGACTATGGTCACAACACTCACAGCTCAATGTCGGTTTACCGCATCGAGACCGGCGACTCTCGCCCCGGCACATATACCGACGTCACGGGCAACACAGCCACGGCATGGGGCTTGATTGCCGCCTCCGAGAAGAGCGGCCGTCCCTTGTTCCTTGGCAGTTATCCTATCACTCCAGCCACCGATATCCTCCACGAACTTGCAAAGCGTAAGGACCTCGGCGTGAAGGCAGTGCAGATGGAAGATGAGATTGCAGGCATCTGCTCAGCCATCGGCGCAAGTTTTGCAGGTCGTCTTGCAGTGACCTCGACGTCCGGGCCCGGTCTCGCCCTGAAGTCGGAATCGATCGGTCTTGCCGTGATGGCAGAACTTCCCCTTGTGGTAGTGGATGTGCAGCGCGGCGGTCCCTCCACCGGTCTTCCCACAAAGACTGAGCAGACTGACCTTATGCAGGCGCTTTACGGCCGCAACGGCGAATCGCCTGTGGCAGTGGTGGCAGCAGCCAGCCCCGGCGACTGCTTCACAATGGCTTATGAGGCAGCCCGCATCGCCATGGAGCATGTCACTCCGGTGATTCTTCTCTCCGATGCCTATATCGCCAATGGCTCTGAGGCCTGGCGCATTCCCGAGGAGGGCGACTTCCGCGAGATTCATCCCCACTTCCTTCCCGAAGGGCTTCTGGAGCAGGGCTGGCGTCCGTTCGACCGCGACGAGAAAAACGGCGCACGCTATTGGGCAATTGCCGGCACTCCAGGCGCCATGCACCGCATCGGCGGCCTTGAGAAGGATGTCAAGACCAGCGTGATCAGCACCGACGGCGCCAACCATGCCGCGCAGGTAGAGGCACGCCGCAGCAAAGTGGCCCGCATCGCCGAGGATATCCCCGAGATGAAGGCAGAACTCTGCGCCGATGCCGACACCGTGCTCGTAGGCTGGGGCGGTACATACGGCCATCTGCTCACGGCAGGCCAGCAGCTTTGCGAGCAGGGTCATAATGTGGCTCTGATGCATTTCCGCTATATCAATCCTCTGCCGAAGAACGCCCTCGAACTTCTGCGCTCTTACAAGCGGATTATCGTGGCTGAATTGAACACAGGCATGTTTGCCGACTATCTGCAGATGCATCTGCCCAACAAGGAGGTGCTTCGCATCAACAAGGTAGAGGGTCAGCCCTTCCTTGTGAAAGAGATCGTGGACGGAGTGATCAATCATATCAAGAAGTAAAGAGATGGAATCAAACAAGACATATACGGCAGCAGATTTCAAGAACGGACAGACAGCGCGCTGGTGTCCGGGATGTGGCGACCATGCGATTCTGAACGTATTGCAGAAAGCGATGGCAGAACTTGGCATCGCCCCGTCGCAGACGGTAGTGGTGTCGGGTATCGGATGTTCGTCGCGCCTTCCCTATTACATGAACACCTACGGCATGCACACCATCCATGGTCGCGCCGCAGCAATCGCCACAGGCGTCAAGACAGCGAATCCGGAACTCATGGTATGGCAGATATCGGGCGATGGCGACGGCCTTGCCATCGGCGGTAACCACTTCATCCATGCCGTGCGCCGCAATGTGAATATCAACATGCTGATATTCAACAATAAGATTTATGGTCTGACCAAGGGGCAGTACAGTCCGACCTCCGACCGTGGCACAATCTCGAAGTCGAGTCCTTACGGCACTGTGGAGGATCCCTTCATCCCCGCCGAGCTTTGCTTCGGCGCCCGCGGCAACTTCTTCGCCCGCAGCGTGGACACCGCGCTTGACACCACCAAGGAGGTGCTCGTTTCGGCTGCCCGTCATGAGGGAGCGTCGGTAGTGGAGATTCTCCAGAACTGTATGATTTTTAACAATGGCATCCACAACCATATCGTAGACAAGGAGCACCGTGCCGAGCATACGATTCATCTTGTGCATGGCCAGAAGATGCTCTTCGGCGAGAACAACGAGCGCGGCCTTGTGCAGGACGGATTCGGCCTGAAGGCAGTGACGATAGGCGAGGATGGCTATACCATCGACGACGTGCTCGTGCATGACGCACATTGCAAGGAGAATTTCCTTCAGCAGCAGCTCGCCATGATGGACGGCGACACGCTTCCCCTTGCCATCGGTGTGATCCGCGACTACAAGAGCCTGGTATACGACCAGGAGGTGGACCGTCAGACACGCGAGGTGAAAGAGCGCAGCGGCTTCAAGTCGCTCCGCGACATGGTGATGAAGACGCATGAGACGTGGGAAATCAAATGATAAGTCTGCACAATTAACAAATATTTGTGCAAAAATTGTTGAAAAATTTCCTTATTAGAAAAAAATATATTTACTTTGCATTCTGAATCAGGCGATAAAGTCGGGTTCAGAATGCGATTTTTATATTCCGGGGATAGCCCCTGGATTGTGAAATCGTGTGGAATGGCGTGGTAATCAGCGTCATAACAAACGAAATATTAACTTAAAAATTGAATAGACATGTCTGACATTGAACAGAAAGTAAAAGAGATCATCGTAGACAAACTGACAGTAGACGAGAATGAGGTGACCCCTCAGGCAGAGTTCAACAAAGACCTTGGTGCCGATTCACTCGACACAGTAGAGCTGATCATGGAATTTGAGAAAGCGTTTGATCTCCAGATTCCCGATGCAGACGCAGAGAACATCAAGACAGTAGGTGACGCCATCAGCTACATCGAGGCCCACCAGAAATAAAACCCTTCCGAGATGGAATTGAAGAGAGTAGTAGTGACGGGCCTTGGCGCGTTGACCCCGATAGGCAATGATGTTGCCACGACATGGGAGAACGCCAAGAAGGGCGTAAGCGGAGCCGGCCCCATCACCCATTTCGATGCCTCGAAATTCAAGACCCAGTTTGCATGTGAGGTAAAGGGCTACACTCCGACGGATCATTTCGACCGTCGCCAGATGCGTCAGCTTGACCTCTATGCGATGTATGCGTTGACAGCGGCCGACGAGGCCATCGCGGATGCAGGACTTGAGGGAGAAGGTATCGACAAGAACCGAATCGGCGTGATTTTCGCGGCGGGCATCGGCGGTCTGCACACCTTCGAGGAGGAGGCAGGCTATTTCGCCATCCATGGCGCCGAACAGGGTCCGAAATACAATCCTTTCTTCATCCCGAAGATGATTGCGGACATCGCTGCAGGTCACATTTCGATAGCCCATGAATTCCGGGGGCCCAACTATGCGACCGTATCGGCATGTGCCAGTTCGAACAATGCGCTGATTGACGCGTTCAATCTGATACGTCTCGGCTATGCCGACGCAATAGTAGCGGGCGGCGCAGAGGCAGCGGTATTCCCGGCAGGTGTGGGCGGTTTCAACTCGATGAAGGCGCTATCCACCCGCAACGACGAGCCGGAGAAGGCATCGCGTCCGTTCAGCGGATCGCGCGACGGATTCGTGATTGGCGAAGGCGCTGCAGCACTTGTGCTTGAGGAGCTCGAGCACGCCAAGGCACGTGGAGCCAAGATTTATGCGGAAGTGGCAGGCGGCGGCATGAGCGCCGACGCGTATCATATCACGGCCACACATCCCGAGGGTCTCGGAGCGCGTCTCGTAATGGAGAACGCGCTGAAGGACGCCGGAATGAAGCCCGAGGATATCGATTACATCAACCTGCATGGCACCTCCACCCCTGTGGGCGACCGCAGCGAGGCAAAAGCCATTGTGGAAGTGTTCGGCCCCCATGCCTATGAGATGAACCTCAGTTCTACAAAGTCGATGACCGGCCACCTTCTCGGCGCCGCAGGCGCACTTGAGGCTGTGCTCAGCGTCAAGACAATCACCGACGGCGTGATTCCTCCCACCATCAACCATGAGGAGGGAGACGATGACCCCGAGGTGGACAACAGGCTGAACTTCACCTTCAACAAGGCTGTGGAGCGCAACGTAGAGAACGTGCTTTCCAACACGTTCGGATTCGGAGGCCACAACGCCGCACTCATCCTTAAGAAATACAAAGACTGATTTTTCCCGCCGGGAAAGATGAGCCGATGATTCGGAAGACAGACTAACGGCCGGACCGCTATAGCAGCGGCTCCGGCCGCATTTTTTTTGTTGGGGATAATTGTCAATCAAAGCGCATCTATATTTGTTGAAATCGAAGATTTTTAGTAATTTTGTGGTATGGAAAACGAGGACTACAAAGAAGGATTCTCACAAGAATATGACGAGGCTGCGCGCGAGGCAGGCAGCAAAAAATATCAGGCAGACAATATCCAGGTGCTGGAGGGTCTGGAGGCTGTGCGCAAGCGTCCGTCGATGTATATCGGCGACACTGGCGAGCGCGGTCTTCACCATCTGGTGTATGAGGTGGTGGACAACTCTATCGACGAGGCTCTGGCAGGATTCGCCAGCCATATTGAGGTGACGATTACTGACAACAATTCAATCCGCGTCACCGATAATGGCCGCGGCATCCCCGTGGACATGCACGAGAAGATGCACAAGCCTGCGCTGGAGGTGGTGCTTACGGTGCTCCATGCGGGAGGTAAATTCGACAAGGGCAGCTACAAGGTGTCGGGCGGTCTGCACGGCGTAGGTGTGAGCTGCGTCAACGCGCTTTCCGACTATCTGCGCGCCGAGATCCACCGCGACGGCAAGATCTACATGCAGGAATATGCCTATGGCAAGCCAACCTGCGAATTGCGCACCATCGGCGATACCGACCATACCGGCACCACCATCATCTTCCATCCAGACGACCAGATATTCACATCGACCATCTATCAATATGAGACACTTGCCAACCGTCTCCGCGACCTGGCATTCCTTAATGCCGGCATCACGCTGACTCTCACCGATGAGCGTGTGCGCGACGAGGAGGGAAATCCGAAGCGCGATGTGTTCCATAGCGAAGAGGGTCTGCGTGAGTTCGTGAAATATATCGACGAGGGGAAGCAACCCCTTATCGAGGATATCATCGACCTGAAGACGGAAAAGAACGGCGTGCCTGTGGAGGTGGCCATGACCTATAACACCGACTTCAACGAGAATATCTATTCTTACGTAAACAATATCAACACGATAGAGGGTGGCACGCACCTGACGGGCTTCCGTCGCGGCCTCACCACTACGCTGAAGAAATATGCCGACGACAACAAGCTCCTCGAGAAACTCGAGAAGCAGAAGATCGAGCTTTCGAAGGAGGACTTCCGTGACGGCCTGACGGCAGTGGTGTCGGTGAAGGTGGCAGAGCCTCAGTTTGAGGGTCAGACCAAGACAAAACTCGGCAACAATGAGGTGATGGGCGTGGTGCAGACGTCGGTGAGCGAGGCGTTGCGCAATTATCTGGAGGAGCATCCGAAGCAGGCCCGCATGATTGTGGACAAGGTGGTATTGGCCGCTCAGGCTCGCCACGCCGCCTATGCGGCGAGAATGCGCGTGCAGAACAAGAGCACCTTCTCGGGTGCGGGTCTCCCCGGCAAGCTTGCGCCTTGCAAGAGCCGCGACGCTGTGGAATGCGAGCTCTTCCTGGTGGAGGGTGATTCCGCAGGCGGCAGCGCCAAGCAGGGCCGCAACCCGCATTATCAGGCCATCCTGCCGTTGCGAGGCAAGATTCTGAATGTGGAGAAGGCCAGCGATGTGAAGGTGCTTGCCAGCGAGGAGATCGTGAATATGTATAAGGCTCTTGGCGTGACCATCGGCACGGAGGAGGATGAAAAGGCTCCCAACATGACGAAGCTCCGCTATCACAAGATTGTGATCATGACCGATGCCGATGTGGATGGCGCGCATATCGCCACCCTTCTGATGACTTTCTTCTATCGCAAGATGCGTCCGATAATCGACAACGGCTATCTTTATATCGCCACTCCGCCGCTCTATAAGTGCACCACGAAGGGCAAGAACAAGATAGAGGAATATGCCTGGACCGACCAGCAGGTGCAGCGTTTTGTGGACGACCGTTGCGGTGGCGACCGCAATAAACTCGTGCTTCAGCGCTATAAAGGTCTTGGAGAGATGAATCCCGAGCAGCTCTGGGAGACTACGATGAATCCCGAGAACCGCATGCTGAAGCAGGTGAAGCTGGAGAATGCCGCCGAGGCCGACCGCACGTTTGCCGTGCTGATGGGCGAGGAGGTGGCTCCGCGACGCAATTTCATCGAGGAGCATGCCACATATGCGAATATTGATGCATAATTTGCGGATAATGATGCAAGGGTAAAAATCAAAGGCAAAGGCAAAGGCAAAAGAGATTAAGACAGACGACCATAAAAAACACCATAGTGAAAAGGGCTTCATCACGGAGATGGAGCCCTTTTTTTGATTTGATGATTGATGATTGGTGATTGATGATTTGGGGAATCGGCTAATTGTTGGAATTAGCTGGGGTGCTTCAGCATAGAGTTGAAGAGGTCGATGTATTTGCGTGCCACCATTTTGGAGGAAAAATTATCGCGGGCTGAAATGGACATTCTGTCGATAATATCGCAGTCGGCTTCGAGGAGGTAAACGGCCTTGGCGATGGCTTCGGCAAAATCTTCGCCGGCTTTGCGGATATCATCCACACCGACCCCTTCGAGGTTGACGCGTCCCTGGAGATTCTCCCTGAACGGGATGAGGATTCCGGTGCGGCCATTTTTGATTATATCGCTCTGGCCGCCGCTTGAGAAGGCTACAGGCAGGCAGCCATATGCCTGGGCTTCGACGAGTGTGCCCGGGAGAGTTTCATAGAGTGATGTGGAGAGAAGGATGTCGCCGGATTCATATGTTTTGCGCAATGCCTCAGAGCCTCTAATCATTCCTAAGTGTTCGTGGTCAATGCCGAATCCTGTCAGTGATTCAGGGAATTTGACGTTTCCGAATGTCTTTATTTTCAGGCGTGAGGCTAAATCGGGATGGTTTTCTTTAAGGGCTTGCGTGGCCGCGATGAGGATGGGAAGGCCCTTGATTGGATCGTCGAGGCGGGCCGCGCCGAAGAGGAGCGTGTAATTGTCGCCACTCTTATGGGGAGCACGCGGGATGACGTTTTCCGGAAACGGGAACGCGTTAGGAATCACATGCAGTCTATCATCGCATTTACGGAGAAGAGAAGAGCGCAGGGCGCAGTTGAAAAGCCAATTGCTTACAGCCACGAAGTGAATGTCGGGATAAAATTGGTCACCATAATATGCAAGGCTTTTCGCGTTTAGGGTATCGATAGCGCAGCTGGGATTTGCGTGCTTGACGTCGAGCAGTGGGCAGCGTTTGCATAAATCGGAGGTATACTGGTTGCAGTTGCCTGCATGATGGCAGATGCCTGTCATGTTCCACATATCATGCATAGTCCAGACAATGCGTTTTCCCTTCTTTCGAAGCTTATGTATATCTTTGAGGGAAACCATGCCCTGGTTCACCCAATTTAGGCAGATGATGTCCGCCTCCTTCACCCAGGGATGGCGGAGGATAGGGAGACCATCGCTTCCTAAGTCGATTTTGAAGAGGGTGTCGCGGTTGAAGCCGTTTTTCAGGAATACTTTCAGGCGCTCGAGCAGGAAAGGGATACGGGCGCGCCAGAGAGGGGCGGCTTTCTTCACATAGGGGGAATCGGTGAGTTTCTCCACCACGAGCATGCGGGCATCGACGCCCTCCTTTCGCAGGGCCTCCATCAGGCGGAAAGTGACCACGGCTGCACCGCCGGTGGAATCTGATTTATTTATAAGCAGAACCCTCATCTTATTGATTGTTGATTGATGATTTAGAATTCAGGATTCAGAGGCGATGGAGCTCAATGAATTCGTATTGGAGGCCATCTGGATTCTGATATGGACCTTCGCGGCTGATTTCCTTCCATTCATCGGGAGAGAAGAGGGGGAGACGTGTGTCGGCATCGGGGAAATCGGCGTTGACGAGTGTGAGATAGACCCGTGTCACAATAGGCATTGCTTCGCGGAAGGCATTTGCGCCGCCGATGAAGAAGGGGATATCATCAGGAGGGCAGAGGGTCACTGCTTCCTCTACGGATGCTGCTTTTTCGGCACCTTCCGGCTTGAAATCCGGATTTCGGGAGAGGACGATGTTCCGGCGGCCGGGGAGAGGACGGCGTGGGAGGGAGAGCCAGGTGGCGCGGCCCATGATTACGGGGTGTCCCATAGTGAGGGCCTTGAAACGCTTCAGGTCGGCGCTGATGTGCCAGGGCATATCGCCGTCCTGACCGATGGCACCGTCGCGGGCCATGGCCACTATCGCGCATATCTCTCTGCTTTTTTTCTTCTCAAGGCGTTCCGAGGCCAATATTTCAATCCGCGAGCGGTCCATGCGCTCGGCAGCCTCTGTATCGGTAGGGAAGGCGATGCTTATCTCCATAATACGAGTGATTTATAGATTTGAATTGCCGGAGATGCGCTCGTGTGGCAGAGGAATCGGACCGGCAGAATTAAGGGTGGGCGCATAAAAAATTAATAGCCTCGCCAAATTCATCACAAAGATACGAAAAATAATTGCTAATTTTGCGAAAAGAAGAATAATGGCTAAATGAATTATAGTGTTTTAGACTTTATCAGCCTTCTTGGGGCTGTGTGCCTCTTCCTCTACGGAATGAAGGTGATGAGCGAGGGTCTGCAGAAAGTGGCAGGCGACCGCCTCCGCAATATACTGGGAATAATGACGCGCAACCGGGTGACCGGGGTGCTCACGGGCATTGCAATCACGGCGCTAATTCAGAGTTCGAGTGCGTCGACGGTGATGGTGGTCAGCTTTGTGAACGCGGGCTTGATGAGCCTAGAGCAGGCCATGGCCGTGATATTCGGCGCGAATGTGGGCACCACGGTGACCACCTGGATTATATCGGCATTCTCATTTGAAGTAAACATATCCGACTATAGCATCCTTCTGCTGGCCATCGGCGTGCCGATGCTCTTCATGAAGAAAGGCACATATAAGAGCCTTGGCGAATTCCTGATAGGCTTCTGTTTCCTCTTCATGGGCCTTGACCTTATCAGCCAGTATGTGCCTAACCTCGAGCAGAATCCGGAGATGCTTCGCTTCGTTACCAACTACACCTCGATGGGAGTATGGTCGGTGCTGATTTTCTTCTTCTTAGGCATTGTGGTCACGATGGTGGCGCAGAGTTCGGCGGCCACATTCGCCATCACTCTGATTATGTGCTCGCAGGGCTGGATATCCTTCTCGCTGGGATGCGCGATAATCCTTGGCGGCAATATAGGAACCACCATCACTCCAATCCTTGCCTCGCTGAGCGGAAATGTGGCGGCCAAGCGAACGGCTATGGGACATCTGCTCTTCAATGTTCTGGGATCGATAATCGTGCTGTTTGTGTTCTATCCGTTCGTGAATCTTGTGGCCGACATCACGCAGGCATGCTGCAATGGCCTTAACCCGATGGATATCAGCGCGCAGCAGGAGGCCGGCATGCGCGGCACCACTCTTCTTGACGAAAAGGGCGGCTTCACGGCCCGTGCCCAGAGCTGCATCGCGTTCGGCCTGGCAATGTTCCCCACGGTGTTCAATGCCATCAACTTGCTGATCATGATATGGTTCACGAAGCTATATGTGAAGATCGTATGCGTGCTCGTGCCCACGCATCATAAGGAGGATGAGGAGGAATTTGCACTCAAATTCATCGGCCGCGGTATTCTTTCGGCTTCCGAGCTCAATATAGCCCAGGCGCAGAAGGAGATATACGTGTATGGCCAGCGCGTGGAACGGATGCTCAATATGGCCAAGGAGATAATCCATCTCGATCCGAAGAGCGAGGAATATACGGCGGTCTACAACCGTCTCGAGAAATATGAATCGATATCCGACCGCATGGAGATCGAGATAGGCACCTATCTGAATAAGGTGTCAGAGGGACGACTGAGCCCCGAGGGCAAGATGAGGATTGCAGGTATGCTCCGCATCATCAGCGAGGTGGAATCGATTGCCGACGGCTGCTTCAATGTGGCCAAGACCATGGAGCGCAAGAGGATGAACCATGTGGAATTCGACGAAGGTGTGCTGCATGAGGTGGATCAGATGTATGCGCTTGTCACGGATGCAATGACCAATATGCTCGGCCTGCTCAATGAGATGGAGACGCCTGACACGTCGAAAATCGTGGCGGCTTACAATAAAGAGCGTGAAATCAATAATTTCCGCAATAAGCTGCGCGACGGCAACATCTTCAATATCAATAATCAGGAATACGACTACCAGGAGGGTATCTTTTTCATGGACATCATCAGCGAGGCCGAGAAACTCGGCGACTATATGCTGAATGTGGTGGAGGGAGTGAAGCATCAGTTCAAGAGTCTTCCTGCCACGGAGGGGGTGAAATAGGGGAATCTTAAAATTTAAAGAAATGGGAAACATGAAAGAATCAGAGAACGAAAAGAGATTACACAAATATTGCGTGATAATGTGTGGCGGCGTGGGTTCACGCTTCTGGCCCTTCAGCCGCAGCGACCGTCCGAAGCAGTTTCTTGATTTCTTCGGCACGGGTCGCAGCCTGCTTCAGCAGACTTTTGACCGTATCCTTCCGATCACCGACCCGGAGCGGGTGATCCTTGTGACCAACAGTGCCTATTACGATATTATCCGCGAGCAGCTGCCGGAGGTGAAGGACAGCAACATTCTTTTGGAGCCGGCGCGCCGCAACACGAGCCCCTGCATCTGCTGGGCCGCGCATCATATCGAGTCGCTCGACCCGGAGGCATCCATCGTGACTCTCCCCAGCGACCATCTTATCCTCAAGGAGTCGGCTTTCATCGACACAATCCGCGAGGGAATGGACTTCGTGGAGGAGGGGGACCGTCTGCTCACCATCGGCCTCAAACCCACCTCTCCCCACACCGGCTATGGCTATATCCAGCAGGGAGAGCCGCAGAAGGACTGGCCCGGAGTGTTCAAGGTGAAATCGTTCACCGAGAAGCCTAACCTCGAGATGGCCGAGGTGTTTGTGAAATCGAAGGAATTTTTCTGGAACTCGGGAATGTTCCTCTGGAAGGCCAAGAGCATCCTGCGTGCGTTCAGCCGCTATGCTCCGGAGACAGCAGCCCTCTTCGATGCCGGCCGCAACGCTTTCGGCACGCCTTCGGAGAAGGAATTCATCGACCGCACATTCTCTCAGGCGCAGTCGATTTCCATCGACTATGCCATTATGGAGAAGGCTGATAATGTTTACGTGAAGACGGCCGACCTCGGCTGGAGCGATCTCGGCAGCTGGAAAGCCCTTTATGAGTGCTCGCCGAAGAATGTGAATGGAAATGTGACGCAGAACTGCAAGGTGCTCGCCCATGACTGCGAGAATACGGTGTTTGCAGTGGAGGGCGACCGGATTATCGTAGCCGCCGGACTGAAGGGATATGTTGTGGCGGAGGCCGGGAAGGCACTGCTGATATATCCCGTGTCGGAGGAGCAGAAGATACGCCAGGTGGTAAATGAAGTGGGTTCGCGCTTCGGGGAGGAATACGTATGATTCTTCCGAAGCGTGTCTCTCTCTTCGCCGGATTCGTGGTGCTGATGGCAATCTTCCTGCTGATGGGGGGCTGCCGGAAGGCTGAATTCATTGTGGATGTCCAGCTCGACGGGGGTGTCAACCAGACGTTCCCGATGCTCTATTACGCTTCAGATAAGGAGAAGGGCTGGAATGTGGATGATGTGGTGGAGGTGCATGGCGGCAAGGGAAAATTGCTGGGCCGCACCGTGAAACCTACGCTCGTATATATCTTTGCCGGAGGCAGCAGGCCGCAGGCCGTGTTTTATGCGGAGCGCGGCGATAAGATCGAGATCCGCGGCAAGGGGGCTTTGCCTCTCACGTGGGAGATTTCGGGCAATAAGATCAGTGAGCAGCTTTCCAAGTTCCGGATTGCCAATCAGGATGCCATCCGCGGGGAAAATGTAAAGGCGCTAAATGCGGCCGTGGCGGCGTTTGTGAAGAGGGAGCCCGGGAATCCCGTATCGACTCTCCTGCTGTGTATCTATTATAATCGCGGCGAGGATGAGACCGGATTCCGCAATGCGTGGAAACTCCTTGAAGGCGATGCCGCCGAGCCGGAATGGGCGGCGCTTGTGGCAAGAGGGGATATGCTCGTGGGCGCTCCGCAATATACCGGGAAACCGGAGGATATCGTGGTAGCCTCCTATGGCACGGGCTGCGACACGCTCCGCATTGTTTCCAAGCCGTCGCTTATCTATTTTTCGCTTCCCTCTTCGGATATGCACGGGGAAGATATTCAGCGGCTTCGCGACCTTACGAAAGAATTTCCCGACTCTTCGCGCCGTATAATCGCGGAGATAAGCGCCGAGCCGGATTCGATGAGGAGGGTGTGGGATGTGAAGAGCGACAGTCTGCGAAAGGCTGTGAGGGGATGGATGCCTCTTGGACTGTCCGACCCTGCGGCGCGACAGGCCGGCGTGAAGGGGCTGCCCTATGTGATTGTGACCGATGGCCGCGGCCGACGCACATATGCCGGCTATGACCTCTTAAGTGCCGAGCAGGCCTTCCGCAAGGCTGTGAAATAATTTCCATCGGCTATATTGCCTAAGATTCAGAATAAGATGCTAACTAAAGTCCATACAGCTTCCATTCAGGGCATCGAGGCCTTCCCCGTGACAATCGAGACCGCGATGGTGCCCGGCGTCCAGTTTTTTATTGTGGGAATGGCCGACACGGCGGTGAAGGAGAGTTATCAGCGGATGATATCTGCCATAGAGGCGAGCGGATTCCATTGGCCCCATTTCCGCACCACCATCAATCTCGCGCCGGCCGATATCAAGAAGGAGGGCGCGAGTTTCGACCTTCCGATGGCGCTTGGCATATTGCTGGCGGCTCAGAATGTGAAATGCAGCAATCCCGGTGATTATATGATTGCGGGTGAATTGAGCCTCGACGGGAGCGTGCTTCCCGTGCGCGGCGCGTTGCCGATGGCGGTGAAGGCCCGCGAGATGGGATTCAAGCGGATGATTGTGCCTGAGGCGAATGTCACTGAGGCGGCCGTGGTGAATAATGTGGATGTATATGGCGTGAAATCGCTTATGGAGGCCGTAGAGATTCTGGAAGACCGCAGCGACCTGCAGCCCACCCGCATCAATACGCGTGAACTCTTCGCCAGTCAGGCCGGTTGCTTTGATTATGACTTTTCGGAGGTAAAAGGCCAGGAGAATGTGAAGAGGGCTTTCGAGGTGGCTTGCGCGGGCGGCCATAACATCCTGATGATCGGGCCTCCGGGAGCCGGCAAATCGATGATGGCCAAGAGGCTGCCCTCGATTCTGCCGCCGTTGAGCATGGCGGAGGCTCTCGAGACGACCAAGATCCATTCCGTGGCCGGCAAATTGCGCCGGGGCTCGATGCTGATGACCAGCCGGCCCTTCCGCACGCCGCATCATACCATCTCGCCTGTGGCGCTTGTGGGAGGAGGAGTAAGCCCGATGCCCGGAGAAATCTCGCTGGCGCATAATGGCGTGCTCTTCCTTGACGAATTTCCGGAATTTCCCAGGCAGGTGCTTGAGGTGCTGAGGCAGCCGATTGAGGATAGGGTGATCACTGTTTCGCGGGCGAAATATACGGTGGATTATCCGGCGAGCTTCATGCTTGTGGCATCGATGAATCCTTGCCCGTGCGGTTATTACGGGCATCCCACACGGCCCTGCACATGCGCGCCGGGAGCAGTGTCGAAATATATGAGCAGGATTTCGGGGCCATTGCTCGATCGCATAGACATTCAATGCGAGATAGAGCCGGTGGAATTTGATGCCATGGCCTCGAAGGAGCCGGCGGAGAGTTCGGCGGCGATCCGGCAGAGGGTGATGACAGCGAGGCGCATCCAGGAGGCCCGCTTCAAGGGGCATCGCGGAGTATATTGCAATGCGCAGATGGGCTCACGGCTGCTGCATGAATACGCATGGCCTGATGCCGCCGGGATGGCGAAGCTGAAAGACCGCATGGAGAAACTGAATATGAGCGCACGGGCCTTCGACCGCATCCTGCGCGTGGCGCGCACGATTGCGGATCTGGAATCGGGGCTGAAACTGCCCGCGCCTGATGCCCCCGGATATCAAGAAGCTTTGGAGGCGGCTGTGGCCTCCCCCGTGCTTGTGAATCATATAGCCGAAGCCATCGGCTATCGCGCCCTCGACCGCGCCTCCTACGGCAAGATCTTCTGATTCTCCCGCCCCTCGATTCACGCCTGCATTCGCCCCGGATTCTTCGGCTTCATTATCTCCCGATTCTTCGGCGCTATTCTTGTGGTCCTCAATCATTAAAATCCGACTCGTGCTCGCTCATGCTCGGCTTCCGCCTCGCCGCAGAAAAGAAAAATGAAAAGGATATTCATTTTTGCTCGGAGGCGCCCTGAATAGATTGAAGCAAATTTTCGGTGCGAGCAGAAACTGATAAAATGGCTGAAAATTCTTTTCAGCGATGAAGCGGAAGCTGAATGATTAATCTGTGATTTAAGAAAGGATTGCTAATAAAATGCGGAAGGGAAAAGAAATAGCATATGAATGATGAAATAATATTCGAATGATGAAATATTAATAGCATATGAATGATGAAATAAAAATGGATTCCAATCCTAACTCTGAAAAGACTGAGGATAATGAAAAGACTGAAGATAATGAAAGGAATTACAGGAATATCTTAAATGAGAATAAGAGGGAGGAATATATCCGTAAATATGGGATGGGGTCTTAGTTACAATCAACTTGAAAAGGCGATTCAATATGTGCAGGATAATCCAAGGCGAGCCATCATAAAGCGGGCTAGACCAGTTCTTTTCAAACGATATCTGCAGCTGGAAATAGGGAATCATGAATATGCGGCATTTGGGAATATATTTCTTTTGAGGCATTTCAATCTCCTGCCTGTTAGAATTCACCGTAGATGGAGCGAGGAAGAATTCGAACAATATCATAAGGATTGCATGCAGAAGATACAAAATGGGGCTATTCCCATTTCGCTTTCATTCATGATGCAGAGAAGAGGATAATGAGAGCGACAATGGATCTCGGGTATCCATTGATTAAATTGACGGATTGTGGTTTCGAAGACCGCTTCAAGCTGCGGGGGGCGGATTTCGATCTATGCGCCGAAGGGCGGCTGCTCCTGCTTGCTCCGTGGCCGGAAAATATCGGCCGGAAATCCACTGCCGGCTACACCGAATTCCACCAGATGAACGACCTGGCCCTTATAATCGCCTCTCTTCCTCCCGGCGCTCGCCTCTCCATAATTGCGCCGTAATGTTTTTTGCCGTATGGGGGATTATTGCTAAATTTGCGGGAAACTAAACCTAACTTCCATGAAGAAGATTGTGATGGTGACTGGCGCCACCAGCGGCATCGGCCGCGCTTGCGCCTTGAAATTCGGTAAGGCCGGATATAGGGTTATTATCACGGGACGCCGTCCGGATGCTCTCGCAGATCTGTCGTCAGAACTGGCTGATGCCGGCGTGGAGAGCCTTGTGCTCGTGTTCGATGTGCGCGACCGCAAGATGGCGGAGATGTCGGTGAGAAGCCTTCCGCAGGATTGGAAGGATATCGATGTGCTTGTGAACAATGCAGGCCTTGCTCTCGGTCTCGAGCCTGAATATGAGGGCGATTTCGAGGACTGGGACACTATGATCGATACCAACATCAAGGGTCTGCTCACGATGACGCGCCTGATTGTGCCGGGGATGGTGAAGCGGAACAGCGGCCAGGTGATCAATATCGGCTCAGTGGCCGGCGATGCAGCATATGCAGGAGGGAATGTGTATTGTGCCACCAAGGCGGCGGTAAAGACCATCACCGACGGACTTCGTATAGACGTGGCGGATACTGCTTTGAGAATCACCAATATCAAGCCCGGCCTTGTGGAAACAAATTTTAGTCGCACGCGCTTCCACGGCGATACAGAGCGCGCGGATAATGTTTACAAGGGCATCAAGCCCCTTACCGGCGAGGACATAGCCGATGTGGCAGTCTATGCCGCCGAGGCGCCGGCACACGTGCAGATTGCCGAGGTGCTGGTGTTGGCCACCCATCAGGGTTCAGGATCAGTTATCGTAAGGAAATAACAACTCGCCTCAAACTGAAAGCATAAAATAAACACCTAACGGAATAGCAAATTTGAGTAAAGCGTAGCGAACAGACTGAAAAAGCGTTCGTTACGCTATATTTTTCTCTTGTTCAAAAGCCAAGAAGAGACAGAATATGGACAAACGCAGCAAAAGTTCAGTTACTTTATCATTACCCGTGCGATGATGCAAATTTCTTGCGAAACCTAAATTTTGCATCGTTTGGCGTTATGTGTCGTATCTGTCGGTAACTCACTATGAATTAATTTTGTAACCAAAAAAAAGTGAGTTATGAGAAGTACATTTAAGGTATTGTTCTACGTGAAGAAAGGCAGTGAGAAACCCAACGGCAACCTGCCTTTGATGTGTCGCATTACGGTGGACGGAGAGATTAAGCAGTTCAGTTGCAAGATGGATGTTCCCTTGCGCCTGTGGGACGTGAAGAACAACCGTGCTTCGGGTAAGAGTGCCGAAGCGCAAAGAATCAACCGTGCCGTTGACAAAATCAGAGTGGAGATAAACCGCCGTTATCAAGAGTTGATGCAGACGGACGGTTATGTCACTGCTGCCAAGTTGAAAGATGCCTATCTCGGCATCGGTATCAAACAGGAAACCTTGCTAAAACTGTTTGAACAACACAACAGCGAATTTGCCAAGAAAGTGGGACACAGCAGGGCAAAAGGAACATTCCGACGTTATGTTACCGTCTGCAAGCACATCCGTGAGTTCCTACCCCATACCTACAAGCGTGAAGATATTCCGTTAAAAGAGTTGAACCTCTCGTTCATCAACGACTTCGAGTATTTCCTGCGTACTGAGAAAAAATGCCGCACCAATACCATTTGGGGCTACATGATTGTGCTGAAACACATTATTTCCATAGCGAGGAATGACGGTCGTCTGCCGTTCAATCCCTTTGCAGGGTACATCAACTCTCCCGAAAGCGTGGACAGAGGGTATATTACGAGAGAGGAGATACACACAATGATGAACACCGATATGCCCGACAAGACACACGAGCTTGTCAGGGATTTATTTCTGTTCTCCACCTTTACAGGTTTGGCATATTCCGATGTCAAGAACCTTACGGAAGACAACCTGCAAACATTCTTTGACGGAAATCTGTGGATTATCACCCGAAGAAAGAAAACTAACACGGAATCCAATATCCGATTGTTGGATGTTCCCCGAAAGATAATAGAGAAGTACAGGGGTATGACAAGAGATAATAAAGTATTCCCCATGCCGAGTAACACGACTTGCAACAAGAAGCTGAAAGCCATTGCCAAGTTGTGCGGTATAAAAGTCCACTTGACCTATCATGTAGCAAGACATTCGGCAGCGACCACTGTGCTGTTATCCAACGGAGTACCCATTGAAACCGTCAGCCGACTTTTGGGACATACCAACATAAAAACGACCCAAATTTACGCAAAAATCACAGCCCAAAAGATTAGTCAGGATATGGAAACATTGTCGCACAAACTGGAGGATATGGAAAAGAACATTTGCAATGCCATTCAGTAACCCTTAAATCAAACGATAATGAAAGAGGAAAGAAACATCATAACAATGAACGAGTTCGGCAATGTAGTTATGCCGAAAGATATACAGGCAACCGCCATGAGTGAGTGGGAGCTTTGCGAGTTGTTCAATGTAACCGCCCCGACTATCAGGGCAGGGATAAAGACACTCTGCAAGAACGGCATTCTGAATGAGTGTGAGATAAGGCATACCATCCGACTGTCCGACAAGTGCAGCATGGAGGTTTACAGCCTTGAAACGATAATCGCCCTTGCGTTCCGTATCGGCACATACAGTGCGAAGCAGGTGCGCAATGCCGTTCTTGAAAGACTGTACTTGCGAAAAGAGA
The DNA here is from genome assembly GCA_905209725.1 of uncultured Muribaculaceae bacterium. Taxonomy (GTDB): domain Bacteria; phylum Bacteroidota; class Bacteroidia; order Bacteroidales; family Muribaculaceae; genus Lepagella. Next base: position 18,775 of record CAJLTZ010000011.1, on the reverse strand, counting down.
AAACAAGCATCTTCTTTTCGCTGAACACCAACGGCATAGCCAAAGCCGAATACTTCTCGTAGCTGAATTGGTTGCACGACTGACGGAATCCATTCATTCAGTCACGAATAGAGTAATCAAGCCAGCGTGTCAGCATATAATCTGACCGACATATCAACAGGAACTCCAATTTTTTCTCCCGAAAAGCGTAATCCCCACATTCGTTTTTTGGGAGTTTTTTCGTCTGTCCTGCCCGACTTCCGTTCCAAACCATTGAAAGTTTTTTCTTCGGGGGCTATTTGTCACCGTTCTGCCGCGTTTTGCGTAACAACTTATCCGATAAATGCTTATACTTTTGTAGCTGGTATTTTTCAAACTTAAAACCATTTGATTATGTCAGCTAACAAACAACAAGACAGCCACAGACCGCCATCGGATGGTGGCATGGCAAAGGAGGAATTCATCCGAGTGGGGACTACGCTTTACAAGATTGTGGAGCAGCCCAAACTGAACGGAGGGTATGTAAGGAAACGCATAGCATGGAACAACGAAACCCTGCGCCAAGACTACGGCAAGGACTACATCGGCAGCGTTCCCAAGTATGACGGCTTCTGCACCGTACCCGAACACATCGGCTACCATCCCGTGGTCGGCAAGTTCCTTAACCTCTATGAACCGATAGACCACCAACCTAAAGAGGGCGATTTCTCGCATATCCAATCTTTGGTAGGTCACATCTTCGGGGAGCAATACGAGTTGGGCATGGACTACCTACAACTGCTCTACTTGTACCCCATTCAAAAGCTGCCTATCCTGCTGTTGGTATCAGAGGAACGCAACACAGGCAAAAGCACATTTCTGAATTTTCTAAAACTCCTATTTCAGAACAATGTAACCTTTAACACCAACGAGGATTTCCGTAGCCAATTCAATTCCGACTGGGCCGGCAAACTGCTTATCGTGGTGGACGAGGTGCTGCTCAACCGTAGGGAGGACAGCGAGCGGTTGAAGAACCTAAGCACCACACTTTCCTACAAGGTGGAAGCCAAAGGCAAAGACCGTGACGAGATAGCGTTTTTCGCCAAGTTCGTGCTATGCTCCAACAACGAGTACTTGCCTGTAATCATTGATGCAGGGGAAACACGCTATTGGGTACGCAAGATAGACCGCTTGCAGTCTGATGATACCGACTTCCTGCAAAAGCTGAAAGCGGAGATACCCGCCTTTCTTCATTTCCTGCAACACAGAACACTATCCACCGAAAAGGAAAGCCGTATGTGGTTTGCTCCATCGCTGTTGCATACCGAAGCCTTGCAGAAGATAATCCGCAGCAACCGTAACCGACTGGAGATAGAGATGCACGAGCTGATACTTGACATCATGGATAGTGTCGGCACGGACACATTCTCGTTCTGCTACAACGACATTCTTCTGTTGCTGGTACACTCGCAGGTAAAAGTGGAGAAGCACCAAGTCCGAAAGGTGTTGCAGGAGTGTTGGAAACTTACGCCTGCACCCAACGGACTGACCTATACCACCTACCAATTCAACTACAATCGGGAGTGTCGGTATGAGCCTGTAAAACGGGTCGGTCGTTTCTATTCTGTCACGAGGGAACAACTTGAATCCCTGTAATATCATTCTTTTTTTTGTTGAATTGATGAATAAGGATATAACTATGCTGACAATAAACAATATACACTCTCAACAAAATCTCAACAATCGAAAAGAGAAGTTGAGAGAGGAACAGCACCCGATTGTTGATTTCTCTTTTGGCGAGTGGTTTGTTGAGAAGATGTTGAGCAAATATCTTTCTGTAAATAAATGTGTTATATAAGCCATTCAACAAATCAACGTTTTTACAATCATCATCAAATCTATAGAATATCATGAACATACAAGAAGTTAAACAAATCAGAATCGCAGACTATCTGCAAAGTTTGGGTTACACGCCCGTCAAGCAACAGGGCAGCAGCTTTTGGTACAAATCACCGCTGAGAGAGGAAACGGACGCATCTTTCAAGGTAAACACAGAACTCAACAAATGGTACGATTTTGGACTTGGCAAGGGCGGTAACATCATCGCATTGGCAGCGGAACTCTACCATACGGAAGATGTAACCTGCCTGTTGAAGCGCATAGAGGAACGGACACCATACATCCGCCCTGCATCGTTTTCTTTTGGCAAGCAGCAATCCGACAACCGCACTTATCGGGTATTAAGAGTTGGCGAGCTGTCATCACCTGCGCTCATTGCCTATCTGCAAGAAAGGGGGATAGACATTGAACTCGCCAAAAGGGAGTGTAAGGAACTGCGGTTTGAGAATGCCGACAAACCCTATTTCGCCATCGGCTTCCCGAATATGGCAAGAGGGTATGAAGTGCGTAATAGATACTTCAAGGGATGTGTCGCCCCGAAGGACATCACCCATATCCGACAGCAAAAAGAGCCACGAACCGTCTGTTATCTTTTCGAGGGCTTCATGGATTATCTCTCGTTCCTGACCATCCGAGTAAAGAACAATCCGCAACACCCACGATTGAATGCACAGGATTACGTCATTCTCAACTCCGTTTCCAACCTCTCGAAAGCGGAAAGCATATTGGCAACCTATACCCGAATCGGCTGTTTCCTTGACAATGACACAGCAGGACGGAACGCATACGCCAACCTGCAACGGATGTTGGGTGACCGCTTGCAGGATATGTCGGTTCACTATGCAGGGTATAATGACTTGAACGAGTACCTGTGCAAAAAACTCTTGTCCCAATCGACAGAGCCGATAAAGGAGGAGAAGCAAGTACAATCCGCAAGGCGGATGATGCAGCCACCGAAAAAGAAAGGGCTGAAAATATAGAGGGGAACAGGTTCGCTTTCCCAAGGGTATTTAGACAGAAATACCATAGCTCAATAGGGCGTTTTCTTCACGCATTACACGGTAATGCTAAAAACTCCCTATCGAGCCAAAGGGAAATCCCTTTGGAAACCCTGAGAGCCAATGCCACAGGCAGAGAATACACTCATAACAATAACCGTAAAAATCAAACTACATGGGATATTTTTCATTGGACATAAAGAAAGCAAAAGGTTCATCGGACACCGTACAATCCGACCATATAGAGAGAAGAATCATACCTAAAAACGCAGACCCGACAAGAACGCATCTGAACAGGGTACTTATAGAATACCCCGATGGCGTTCATGGCAGGGATGAAGCGATTGCCCACAGGCTGAACACGGCAGGCATCAAGCGGAAGATTACACATGACCAAGTCCGTGTAGTCCGAGTGGTTCTGTCGGGAACACATGAGGACATGATGGACATACAGGAAAACGGAAGACTTGACGAATGGTGCAGCGACAGCATCCAATGGCTGCAAGCCACATTCGGCAGGGAGAACGTGGTTGCCGCCCATCTTCACATGGACGAGAAGACACCGCATATCCATGCAGCCATTGTTCCCATCGTGACAGGTGAAAGGCGCAAAGCCAAGAAAGAGCAGGAAGACGGCAAACGGAAGTATCACAAGAAAGCAAATACCGTCCGTTTGTGTGCCGATGACCTGTTCAACCGTCAGACCTTGATTGCGTACCACGACAATTATGCAAGGGTTATGGCTAAATACGGATTACAGCGAGGTGTGCGAGGTTCCGAAGCACGGCACACCACCACGACACAGTATTATCGGGACATACAGAAAAAGAACGCTGCCCTTGATGCAGAAAACAAGCGGTTACAGGAGCAGAAAACCGAAACCGAACAGGAACTCAGACAAGCCAAGAAAGAGGTACAGACCGAGAAACTGAAAGGTGCAGCCACCACCGCAGCGACCAACATAGCTGAAAGTGTCGGTTCTCTTTTCGGGAGCAACAAGGTCAAGACTTTGGAAAGGGAGAACACCGCCCTGTATCGGGAAGTTGCCACCCATGAGGAAACCATTGAGATACTGCAAAACCGCATACACACGATGCAAACCGAGCACAACCGCCAGTTGTTGGAAATACAGCAGAATCACCGTAAGGAGATGGCGGAAAAAAGTGTCAGACACAAAGATGAAGTATCAGGTTTGAAACGCATTATCGAAAAGCTGTGTGCATGGTTTCCTATGGCAAAGGAAATTATGAGAATAGAGAGCCTGTGCCGCCTTGTCGGGTTCAATGAAAGGCAGACCACGACATTGACTTATGGTAAGCCTTTGATATACGAGGGCAAACTTTATTCGGAGGAACATAATCGGAGTTTTACGACAGAAAGAGCAGGCTTTCAAGTGGTGAAAGACCCTGCGGACAAGTCTAAACTGACACTCGTAATCAACCGCCAGCCCATAGGCGAATGGTTCAGGGAACAGTTCGACAGGCTACGGCAGAGCATACGACAGCCAATTCAACCACAAAGGAAAAGTAGAGGAATTACATAAGTAGTTAAAACAGATTGCAATAAGCCTCCGATAATCGTATTTCCCTATCAGAGGCTTATTGCTGTTTAGATTTAGTTACGTTTCATAAATCATGATTTTTGTTTTTGATTGTCGACCTTTCTAAGTTGTGGAAGACATAAGGCTATTATAGCGAGAAGCAGAATAGCCATACCTGAGAACAAAAACCAACGGTTTACCCCGATTTGGTCTGCAAATGCACCCGACACTACCAACCCAAGCGGCATGGCAAACGACATGATGCTGCCAAGAAGTCCGAAAACACGCCCTAAATACTCGGGTTGTATCTGTTCTTGAAATAGCGCGGTCTGTACTCCATTATAGAATGGGGCAGAAAAGCCCATCAACGTACAACATATCGCAAATATCATAAAACCATTGGTTGGTAGCAAGCCGGAAACAGTCAATGACACTCCCACAAGAAAGATAGAGCCGATGATATTTGCCATGCGCTTTTTGAAACCTCCCCATGCGCCCAATAGAAGTCCGCCCAACAACATACCAACTGCAAAAACAATTTCCACCACGGAAGCATGCAAGGTACTTCCCTCGAAATAATTCATACTCATCAGCGGAAATAGCGCATTGATTGGCATATAAATGAACATATTGATTGCTCCTATCCAAAGCAATGTGAAAAGAGCTTTATTTTGTCGTATTGCGTTATAGCCAATGCGCAGTTCGGTGAAAAAGTTTTCTTGCTGCAGCGCTTCAATCGGTTGTTTTGGGATGTGAACCATTGCAACAGTGATACAGGCAATTATTGCTCCGAATACGTCAAGGGCAACCGCAGAATTCAACCCCCATTTTGCATAGAGAAAAGCGGCAATTGCCGGACTTAGGATGAAACTTGCCGATTGGATGGACTGGGTGTAGCCGGCACATTTGACTAACTGTTCTTCAGGCACTAAAAGAGGTGTTACCGCACTTAACGCAGGGGAATGGAATGCAGTGCCAACGCTTCTAATGAAGAGGATGAGCATTACTATCCATACAGGTAGTTCCGCTGACAGGGAAATTACGGTAAGTACCAGTCCAGCACAAGCTATGATGACATCTGCACCAATCATGACCATTTTCCGGTTCCAGCGGTCAACAAGTACTCCGATTGCAGAACCTAAAACCGCTTGAGGTAGAAACCCAACCAAGGTCGCCATTGACAACACCATCGCAGACCCTGTTGTATTTGTCAGATGCCAGATGATGGCCATTTGAAGAACCCCACTTGTTATCAGGGACACAGCTTGCCCCGCCCATATTGTATAGAAATCTTGTTTCCAATTTCTGATTTTTTCCATTTGAATTTTTCCTTTTATCTTTTGAATGTTTCTTGATTTTATAGCACAAAAAATCTCTCGACAAGCCTGAAATAGCATGCCGGATTACAAAGACAATGACATTCAAATCGAATTAATTAGATTTGAATGTGGAAAAATTACCAAGGTTTATGATATGCAATATTAACGGTGTTTTTACCTGTTAATATTGTACAATTGTTCATAATCATATTGAAAACCACTATATATGTTGCGACTTATCTTAATTGGGATGGTATTATATGCACACCGAATCCGCTGCAAAGTTACAATAAATTATTCGATTTTTGCACTAACTAAAGTAAAGAATTTCAATGCTTCCTGAATTTTGCCTTTCCTTTTTTATCCAAATCTGCAAAAAATAACGGCATAAGCAAATAGGTATATATCGAAAGGCAAAAAATGGCGAATACTGTTTGTATTGGATACTATATCAAAGATTTGTCGTATCTTTGCACCTGAAAGAGTTATTTGATAGTAAAACACCGCAAAACGCTGAAAATCGCACGGTTTCCTAGTCGTTACCATTACTTTTCAGATACTCCGTTAAATGTTTATTCATCAAACGGTTAGACGAAACCGTTCAGAATTTAAAATAAAAATTGAAGCCCCGGTCGGGGCTTCAATTTTTATATAGAGATTTGAGGGGAATCAGAGGGGGTATTTCTTGGCGAGTTTGGAGGGGATGGCGTCTTTGTGGATGCCTACGCCAAGTGTCTTCTCAAGGAAATAGGGTACGGATACGTAGAAGTAGCCGTCATAGAGCTGTGTAGTGTCCCAGGAGTTCTTTACCTTGTAGTATTTGTTGCCTTCCTGGTCCTTGGCGATGCCTACGATTACCATACCGTGGTCGTCGGTGGTCTCGAAGTTGTCGAATGTGTCCTGACGCGACTGCTGGGTGACTTCTTTCTCTTTAACCGGACCCTTGATGTCGTATTTTTCATCCTCTTTGTCCTTGGCGCTGAGTTTCACCCAACGGGAGAGCTCTGTGTCGGTCATGTCTTTCTCCTTGTCGCCGGGAAGGACTGCGAAGCCTTTCTTCCATTTGAAACCGCCTTCGCTCACGTCGGCAGCCCACATCACATTATAGCCATTCTCGAGGGAATTATCCACAATCTGCTGCATCTCTTCCATGGGTACGTTGATGCTCTTTGTCCATGCCCAGTTGTCAGGGATTTCGAGAATGATGTTCTCGTAGAAGGGGTGATGGGTATAGCTGGTGAAGTTGTAGAAATTCTCGGGTTCGAGGCCGATGGCCTTAGCAAATTCCTTCGGGGTGTATGTCTTGCCCTCGTATGTGAATTTTTCGGGCACAGGGCCGAGATATGCGTCGAGGATGCCGATGAATCCGGGGAGCCATGCTGTGGTCAGTTTCTTATTCTTTGTGCCGCGTGCGAGGACTGCCTTGAGATAAGCCTCGAGAGCATCGGCCATCTCATAGTGGGAGTGCTTGGATTCGCCGTAGTTAAGGCCTTTGTAAGCCTCTTCGGGCATAGCGCCATAGAGCATGCACATGTTGAGGACGTCGCCGAAGGAGCCGCCCTGGGCGAAATTGATTGCGCCGTTCATGCGCATCCATTTCTTTGCCTTATCGATGTAGGCGTTACGCACCACGAACATCTCGGAGAGGTCAACCTCCTTGCCGGTTTTGCGGAGGATGTTGTCTTCGAGTGTGGAGAGGCCGGAGAAAGCCCAGCAAGTGCCGGACTTGGCCTGGTCCTTGACGCTTGTGGAGGGGTTGACCTTCACATCTGTGAATTTGAAACCGGTGGAGTCGGGGCATTCGATCTTGGGATCGCTGCCGAGAGCGGCGAGCAGGGAAGCTTCGGAGAAGCCGGAAGCTGCCGCAGGAATTGCGCTGAGGGCGAGCATCGCGGAAGCAGCGCAAATGATAGTTTTTTTCATGATATGTTAGGTTTAAGTATGTTTAAATGAATTAACTTCCCCAAAATTAATCAATTCTGCTGAAGTATATCTATGCACTTAACAAATTTTAACTAAAGCGTTTGTAAATGGATAAGGAAAGAGGGGTCGGGAAGGGGGATAATTTTGCAGTGTCAAATTAAAACAGACGCATATGTTTACACGAAAAAAGAAACGCAATGAGGAGCCGGATGAAAAACTGCAGGCGGCAGAGAGTGAGAATGAGATGACACTGGCAGAAGAGTCTTCAGAGGAATCTTTGGAGGAATCATCGGAAGAATCATCCGGTGAAACTCCAGAGGAATCGACGGAATCGGCTAAATCAGGGGAATCGGCTAAATCGGATGAATCTGCTGAGGCGGATGAAATTGCTGAGGCGGATGAAATTGATGGTGAGGAGCTTTTGAAGGCTCTGGAGGAGATGGCGCCTGAGAGTTTTGCCGATGGCGAGAAGGAGGCGGTGGCTTCGCTGGCGCTTCGGATTCTCGAAGAGGGAAAGGAGGGCGCATTGGGCAAGGAGACGATCGAGATGCTTCACGGTGCTGTGGCGCTGGAGAGGATGGTGGCCGAGGCCGACAAGGAGGGTGAAATCCGCGGTCGCAATGCCCAGATTGAGGAGCAGATGGAGATAGAGAGTTCGGGCGACGGGTTGCCGCATCTGAGTTCGATATCGGGGGCTTCGCCGCGAAGGGTGGCAAGCATCTTTGACCTGGCACGGGAAGCGTGAGTAATGTTGAATTTTGAATGGGTATGGGGGCTTAACTATTTATAAACATTTAAAAGAGAAAGAAAATGAGTGAGATGAAAAGCGTGGATTTTTCCACAAAGGAGATCAAGACAACCACAGGAACAGCAGGCGTAAAGAGCCAGGTGCCCGGCGAGGCGGCGAGTGTGTCGGTAGCGGCGGCAGCTACAGGCGGCATCGGTGGCGGGAATTTCATCGAGGCTGAGATCGATGACGAGCTCTTCCGCTTCAATTCCGACGATACACCGCTGATGAACCTGATGCTGAAGGCGAAAAGGGTGAAGGTGAACAGCCCCGAGGTGGAGCACTATATGATTGACGAGCCTCGCAGCAGCGTGTTTCTGGCCGAGACTCTCGAGGCATCGCCACAGTTGCAGGCCGTGCTCCCGGTGCGCGGCAGCGACCAGACGCTTCCACGTCCCTATTCCACGCTGCTGGTGAAGGGTGTGGACGGATATGACGAGACCGGCAAGAACCGCACCGTGGGCAAGGAACTGATGCTCTTTGTGGTGGGCTATGACACCACAACCAATAATCCTGTGGTGCGGGCAGTGAATGGGCCGCGCACCACGGCCGCCGATGAGTTCTGCACGATTCCGGCGATTCCGGAGGGCACAGAGTGCGTGATTCTTGCTAACTCCTTGTATGAGACGCAGAAGGAAGTGGATCCGGATCTGATTGTGCCTCAGCCCACGAAGGTGTATCTTCAGAAGCGGGGTATGAATCAGGTGGTGTCGGATTATTTCGAGAGCCAGCGCAAGCGCATCCCCTTCTCGAAGGCGATAATCGCGGAGCAGGCCATCGCCAATTTCAAGGTGCGCGGCAACAGGACTCTCTGGGCGGGACGTGCCGGCAAACTGAAGGTGAATGTGCCGAAGATGGGAATGCAGTATGTGTATTGCACCGAGGGACTCCGCTGGCAGTTCAAGCGCGAGCTGCAGCACGAGGGGAAATGGACCGTGGAACGCGTGGTGGCGCTTGCGAAGATGTTCTTCACCGGAGAGGATGTGCCCAAGACGGCGTTGCTTCTTGCCGGCAAGAATCTTCTGGAGCAGATTCAGTGCATCGATTTCTCGAAGCATCCCGAAATCCAGATCAGCACGAAGACGAATCCGCTTGGCTGGACGGTGACGAATTTCCACACCGTATTCGGCGATATCGAGATCAAGCGCGAGCCTACGCTCGACCGTCTTGGCTGGAGCAACAGCGGCGCCCTCATCGGCGAGGACCGTCTTGTGCATTATGTGTATAGTGCGGAGCATAGTTTCAGCGACCGCGTGGATGGCGAGGAGGCCACACGCAACGGCATCCTCATCTGGGATGCGCTGGCCCTGAAGGGAAGCTGCCACATCTGGATCGACGGCGAGGGCGGTTCCACCACCGGCACCACCAGCATCCGTCTCTGGGAAAGCAAGGATGCGCCTGCTTCGGCAGTGATGGGAGAGGTGTATTATCTTCTCTGCGACTGCCCGGGAATCTCGAAAAATGCCCGTACCGGCCAGCTCTGGACAGTGAAGGAGGGCGTTGGCGACGATATGCAGCCGGTGAACACTTGGGTTGAATATAAAGGTGAGGTAGAGGTATGAATGGAATAAATGCGAAGAAGAGGCCTGCTGCGGAATGGATGGATGCGGAGGCGGTGTATGGGGTTTATGGCGTGATAGAATGGGTGGCGTTGATACGCAGCGGGGGCGCCACGCTGAGGGTGCATTTCGAAGGGGGCTCGATGACGGGCTTCGGAGTGGTGCCGGCCACCTTCTCCACGCGCAACCGCGTGATAAGCGAGATGATTATGAACAGCCGGGCCTATAGGGAGGGCAAAATTCATAGGATTCGATGAATGTGAGTGTGAAAGAGATCGAGGAGCGTGTAATAGCGCTCCTCGATGAGAATCTGGAGATAGTGGAGGAGCGCACGATTTATGGCGACCCGGCCACTGAATTGGGGGCGCTTATCCGCCAGTTGATTCCTGATGCCGCAGCGGCGGTGATCAAGGAGGCTGATGTGTCGATGATAGACGAGTCGCTTTCAGGAAGCGGCAGCGGGTTGCTTGTCGGACCCGGCGGCCGGATGCTGATGCCGCTGCCGAATCGATTCCTGCGGATGCTTTATTTCCGGATGGATAGCTGGGACCGTGGACTCAATTCGCTTCTCGACCCGTGGAGCGAGGAATATTCGCTTCGCATACGGTCAGGGCGGATTCGTCCGGGACATCGCAGCGGGCCGGCGCTATCGATTGCATATGTGGGAACGGGCAGGATGCTGGAGATATTCGGTGCCGAACCGGGAGCGCGTGTGGCGGAGTTTGCATGGCTGCCTGCGCCGGAGATAGAGGATGGCCGGATATGGATACCGTCGTTGCTTCTGGATGCGTTATGCCGCAAGACGGCGGAATTTGTGAAAGCCGTCACCAACCATCTTGATGATTGATAATTAATGATTGAGATTGCTTAGATAGGTGGCGCCATTTTCTGGCGGAGATTGGGCGGAAGGGCCTGGCGGTAATGCTGCCAGGCTTTTTTCTTTTTCTCAGCTTCTTCGCGATGGAATTTGGCTCTGGCCCGGAACTCGATGGCTTGCGGCCCTTTTAAAGAATCGGCTATCTCATCCATCACATCGGCCAGGGTGATCCGGATCTGGAACACGGAATCATCGGAGAGTATTGTTCCGAAACTGAGAGGATGCTCGCCGAGCGGTCGGTCGGCCTTCGTGATGGCGGTATAAGCCAGTGTCTTATTCCCTTGCCGCAGGAGGAGCCGTGCGGCGCGGATGAGTGCGGCACGCTGCGCGCCGACATGTGCTGCAGGAGTATAGTCCATATATGGATTGGTGAAGGGCGGGTTGGGAGTGCGCAATTTCTCGAGTGCTGCAGCAATGCTGTCGGCAGCGGCCTTCGGAGATAGCGCCTGATACTGCACGCCGAAGAGCCAGGGGGAGAGCCTGTAGGATTCAATGCCGAGTCTGAATGAAGCGGGCACGGAACGCAGCCAGGCCACGGGCTGAGGCTGCCGGCGCTCCTCATTTGCCGCGAGGATATTGAGGATCATCAGTCGGCGGAAATTGATGGATGTTCCGGCGCCCGACTGCGAGAGCAGTTTCATAGGAATGATGAAGGGTTCTGCGCCTCGGCGGGGAATCTCCACATACTCGGCCTTGACAGTGGCATTGGGGGCTTTTGCGAGCGCCTTGACAAGTGCGGAGGCAGGGATAGTGTCGCCGTTAGCGGGATTGAAGCGCATGGAGCGGAGCCGGCGGCTCAGGATGGTGTGCTCGCTGATAAGGGAGGGCATCGGGGCGGCGTCGCGCCAGGCGTACAACTGGTTGGCGGCATATTGGGCGGAGGCGAGGTAGGAGAGATTGATCACCCTCACGTCGCGTCGCACGCCCTCCACTTCCTGGGCATACCATAGCGGGAATGTATAATTGTCGCCATCCACAAAAAGGATTGCATTCTGCGGCGCGGCATTGAGGATGTTTTCGGCGGTTCTGGCGGCCACGGTACGTCCGGAGCGGTTGTGGTCGTCGATATTCTCATAGAGGAACCAGCCGGCGAGCGCGGCCAAGCCAAGCAGCGGCCAGTAAGACTTGAAGGCGCGGCAGAGGGCAATTGCGCCGAAGCCAATCCAGAGAGCGAACGCCAGATAAGAACCGAGGAAGGAATAGTCGCGTTCACGCGGTTCGCCGGGGCCCTGGTTGAGATAGACCACGATTGCGATGCCGCTCATGATGAAGAGCACGAGAGTCACGGCAAAGGCCTGCTGCCCGCGGCGGCGTGAGCAGATGAGCCATCCTGCACCCAGGAGGCCGAGGATAAAGGGGAGGAGGAAATAGCGGTTGTGTCCTGGATTGTTCTCCCCGAAATGGGGAGGGAGCTCGGAGACAGTGCCGAGCATGGCATCGTCAATGACAGGAAAACCGGTGATGAAGTTGCCGGCCTGCACCTCCCCCTGCGAGGGGATGTCATTCTGACGGCCTGAGAAATTCCAGAGCAGATAGCGGAAATACATATACCCTATCTGATATGAAGCGAGCCATTCAAGATGCTGGGCGTATGTGGGACGATAGGCGGTGCGGGGGATTCTGACGCCGTCATATTCCCTGGCCACGGCGCGGCCTGTGGAGTCGAAGGCCTCGGTCACGGCGAGTTTCTCCATTGTGGAGGGATTCATGCCGATCCAGTCGTCGTAGCAGGAGATATTGGAGGGAGTGGTGCCGGTGAGCCTTGGGAACCACATGTCGAGTTCGGGGGTGGTGATGGGGCGGGAGTGCCAGCCATATTGACGATAGGTATGGGTGGAGTCATCCACGAAATAGAGGGGGTGGATGTTGTCGGTCTTGTAGGAGAGATACTGGGGATTGTTTTTCCCGGGGACACGAGTTTCCTCATACATTGGCCGGCTGTAGGGAGTGGCGCCATAGAGGAGGGGCTTGGAGCCATATTGCTCGCGGGCCTGGTAGGTGGCAAAAGAGAATGGCTGCCCGGGCAACTGGGCGTTGGCCGGAGAGGGTATGCCTCCTCTTACAGGGATAAGCGCATATGCGGAATAGCCGGTGAGGAGCATTGTGAGCATCCACATAGCGAGGTTGAGGCGTCGCAGGCTCACCTTATCGGAGCGAGAGAGGAGGATGGCTGCGATAGCCGACACGGCGGCTCCGGCGGCGAAATTGTCGCCGATGATGAAGATTCCGGAGAGGAAAATCGCGGGGAACACGGCGAGAGCGAGCGCCCCGTGATTGGAGGAGCGGGCCGTTACGGCAAGTGCTAAGAGGAGCGCGGCGGCGAGAACTATCACATAGGCAGCGACACCGGAGAGCCAGGGGAGGCCGCATTTGTTTACGGCGAAGAGTTCGAATTGAGCCGCGAGGGCGATGGTGGATGGCATCATGCCGAGAAGCACGCATGCCACGGCTCCGAGGGAGAGGAGGAAGATGAGAATGAAGGTTGCGGGTTTGCGTATGCCGCGCTTAATGCCCCATATTATAGCCAGAGCTGGGATGCAGAGAAGATTGAGCTGGTGCACTCCCACGCTGAGTCCGAAGATGTAGGCGATCAGGATGAGTATGCGCCATGCCCGACCTCGTTGGGAGGTTGGCACCGATGTCCAGCGCACCATGAGCCAGAGGCAAAGGGACGTGAAGAAGATGGAGAGGGCATATACTTCGGCCTCAACGGCGGAAAACCATAGGGAGTCGGCCCATCCGAAGAATAGCGCGGCGGAAAGGGCACCGGCCGCAGCGAGGATAGAGGGCCGGAGGCGCCGGCGCCGGCCGATGTTGCGGCGGATGCGGGCCTGGATCCAGAGAGCCGTGGAGAAGAATGTGCGTGCCAGGAAGAAGCCTGCGAAGGCGGTGAAAAGCCCGGAGGAGAGGTTTATCGCGAGGGCGGCATAGCGTGGCGCAGGGGCGAGGAGGGTGGCCATCTTCGATACGAGCATCCACACGGGATTGCCCGGAGGATGACCCACTTCGAGCAGATATGCGGCCGAAACATATTCGGGGCAGTCCCAGAAGGAGACTGTGGGAGGCACGGAGAGCCAGTATGTGACGAGCAGGATTGCGAAGGCGGTCCAGGCTGAGGCCAGCTCCAGACGCCGTAATTTTCTCATTCTCAGGAATCCCGGCGTGCGGGAATTGCCGTGAGAGCCTGCCGTCACTTTCAGTTTCATCTTTCGGCGCGCATCGGGTTGTTCAGGAAATCCTCATAGGCGAGGCGCAGGCCGTCGGCGAGGGATGTGGAGGCAGTCCAGCCAAGGCCCTTTGCCTTGGAGATGTCGAGGAGTTTGCGAGGGGTGCCGTTGGGGCGGGTGGTGTCCCAGAGGATTTCCCCCTCGAAGCCTACGGTCCCGGCCACGAGTTGGGTGAGTTCGCGGATGGTGATCTCTTCGCCGGTGCCTGCGTTTACGGTCTCATTGCCTGAATAATTGTTCATCAGGAACACGCAGAGGTCGGCGAGGTCGTCGACATATAGGAACTCGCGCAGCGGGCTTCCGTCGCCCCAGCAGGTCACGCTTTCGGCTCCGGATTCCTTTGCCTCATGGAAGCGGCGTATAAGAGCCGGCACCACATGGCTGTGCTCGGGATGATAATTGTCGTTGGGGCCGTAGAGATTCGTGGGCATCACGGAGATGAAATCGGTGCCATACTGGCGGTTGAGATATTCGCAGTATTTAAGACCGGAGATTTTGGCGAGGGCATAGGCTTCGTTGGTCTGTTCGAGAGAGGATGTGAGCAGGCAGGATTCCGGCATCGGTTGCGGGGCGAGGCGCGGGTAGATGCAGGAGGAGCCCAGGAACTCGAGTTTGCGGCAGCCGTGCTTCCATGCGGAGTGAATCACGTTCATCTCCAGCATCATGTTCATATACATGAAGTCGGCAGGGGCTTCGGCGTTTGCCACGATGCCTCCCACTTTTGCGGCGGCGAGGAAAACGTATTCGGGATTCTCCTCGGCGAAGAACCGCTCCACGGCCACCTGGTCGGTGAGGTCGAGCTGGGCGTGTGTGCGGGTTATGATGTTGGTGTAGCCCTGGCGTTTGAGTGCGCGCAGGATGGCGGAGCCTACCATTCCCCGATGGCCGGCTACGTATATTTTGGAATCAAGATTCATCATGTTTTTTCATTTAATATATATAGTGCAGTCGCTCGGCGACTGGGGTTGTCGGACTTGTCTGACCAATCATCAATCAGGATGGTAGATTTTGGAGAGGCGGGAAGTGAATACGTTCCAGTCGAGGAGTTGATGGAAATCGGCGAATGCGGCTGTTCCCATCTGCTGGCGTAATTCGGGGTCGGAGGCAAGGGCACGCATGGCTTGGGCGATAGCCCCGGGATTGGCCGGGGGGACGATGATTGCCGACACGCCGTCGCGGAGATATTCGGTCTGGGCTCCGGAGGCTGTGCAGATCTGGGGGCGTGCGCAGGCCATGTCGCGGATATTGTCGATTCCGCCGGCTTCGCGGTGGAGAGAGGGATGGATGGCGAAATGTGCGGAAAGGATGAGGGAATCAGGCACGTCGGGGCCGATGTCCCAATCGATAGCCTCCATCACTCCGAGTGTGATTGCCCGACGCCGGAGAAGGTCGAGGTAGTCGGGATTGCCGGGGCCGGCGATGCGGAGGCGAAGTTTGAGGTCGGAAAGGAACTGAAGTGCGTCGATAGCCGACTCAATTCCTTTACCTTTGGCGAGAGGACCATGGCAGATGGCGAAAATGGGTCCTCGGGATGGCTCGGGAGTGGCTTCTGCGGGTACGGCGGGGATGCTATTGTGGAGCACGTGTATCCGTTCCGGCGCAATGGGGCAATCTTTATGCTGTGGCCATGTGGAGAGGAAACAGAGGCGTGCGGCGTCGGAAACAAAAATATGGGCGTTGATTTTGCGGTAGATTCGCCGGAAGAGTGCGCTTTTGCGCGCCGGGCGGATGGAGTGGCGTGTGACCACCACCAGGATATCCTTTCTTTTGGCAATGCGCTTGGCGAGCAGGGCTGTGAAAGCGTCGCGGTAGCGGTGGACATGGATCACGCCTTGGCCTTGCGGAATCTTACGCAGCAGGGAAGCGAGCATCCATGCCGAGGCGGGGTCGAAGAAACCGCGCAGCGGGGCATGACGTACCTCAACGCCGGCCTCCTGAAAATGCGAGTCAACCACGCGGGCGTCGCGGGTGACGGCAGTAACCTCCCAGCCCGCCTCCATATAATGGCGGCAGATATCGCAGGCATACTGCTGCGCTCCGGCCCAGCGGTTGCTGCTCACAAGATGAATCAGATGACGTTTCTGCTGCGGCATCCGGCAGAAGATCAGTTTGTACTGGAGAGCATCACCCGGATATCAATCGATGGCATCCCGATGTAGCTGCCTATGAGCTTGTCGGTGAGTTTGCCGTCGTAGGTTATGATACCGCTCTGCACTCCTGCATTTGTGGCCATCATATTGAGGAAGTCGTTTTTAAGCTGGAGTTCGCCGAGGAAATATACCATTACGTTGCCAAGCGCCATAGCCACTGTGCGCGGCACGGAAATCGAGGGATGCGACTCGTTGAGGTCGATCACATAGATGGAATCCTTGAGCGAGGAGGAGAGGCTTTTGGGGAACTGGAAGGGTCGTGTGGTGGCGCACTGGATAATCACGTCGCTTGTCTTGACGCGATTGGTGAGCACGCGGGGATGGATGGCGATCAGTTCCACGCGGGGGTCGCATTTCGATCGGGCAATCTGGAGGGAAGAGATGTCATTGTCCATAAGCGCCACTTTTGTGCCGGCGTTAGCCGCGGCATTTGCCGCGCTGATAGCCTTGGTTCCGTTTCCAATCACAATCACCTCGCAAGGGTTGAGGCCGGCCACACCGGCAAGGAGCACGCCTTTGCCGCCGCCGAGATAGGAGAGCGACTCCTGGGCATACATGATTGCGCCGCGGCCGTCGATCTCATCGATGATGTCGGCGAAGATGGAGATATCCTGATGGGAATACATATTGTCGAGGCAGCCGCAGGTGATGTGCTGTTCGAGGAGCGCGCGGATTGTGGTTTTCTCGAAGAGGGTGCGTCCCATCATGCAGAGAAGGGTGGCGCCCTTGGTCATCTTCTTTATGTCCTTGGCGCGGAGCGGAGAATAGGAAACCACCACAGGTGCTTTCAGCGCCTCTTCGCGCGTGACGATGCGCACGCCGTATTCTGCGAAAGTCTCGTCGGAGAAACTGATATCCACACCTGCACCCTGTTCCATGGAGATGCGGATTCCGGAGGATGTGAGGAGTCCGCAGGCTTCCGGAGTGAGGAGGAGGCGAGTTTCATCAGTGTCGGGATAATTGCCCAGAATTGAGATGTGAATACCGGAAGCGCCTTTTTCCATCGCTTCGAACTCAAGTTTGGTGTCGGGAATGGCTTCTTCCACAGTATTTCCGGAATTTTTCTTATGTGCGGTCATAGTTGAGTGGATATTGTCGGGTTAAAATTGTTGGAGAGAGGGGTCTGATTCACAAAGTTAGCACAAAACGGGCGTAACTGCAAATAAAAATTGTCGATAGTGTCGCTAATCTGGGCTTTTGACTCGAGGCGGTCGCCGCAAATGCGGATTTTTGCTTGGGAATAAAAGGGGTGTCGGCTCCGGAGACCTTCGGTCACGGCGCTGGCTATCTCCTCCTCTGACTTGCCGGCCATCAATGGGCGGCGTGAATTGTTGATAATCAGGCGGCGGGTGATGCAATCGGGGGTGGAGTCGAGCCATACGGTGAGGCCCCGTTCCTGCATATAATCCATATTTTCATGGAAGCATGGGGTGCCTCCGCCGCAGGCCACCACGATATCCTCGAAGTCGCCTAATTCGCGGAGCATGTTTGCCTCGATCTGGCGGAAGCGTTCCTCTCCCTCCTCGGCGAAGATGCGGCTGATGGGGCGGCGGAAGCGCTGCTCTATATAGAAATCGAGGTCATAGAAATCGCAGCCCATTCGTTTGGCGAGTGCGCGGCCGAAAGTGGTCTTGCCAGAGGCCATGTATCCGATCACGAAAATAGTCATAGTGATAAATTTCTCACCACCCACCAGATGATTATGGCAGCGGCAAGCGCGATTACAACCGGGGCGGAATTCACCAGTGCATAGAATCGGGGCCATCTTGAGCGGAAGGCGGAGGAGAAGGCGAGAATGGCGAGTGCGGGAAATACTATGATAGGCATTGGGTTTGCTTCCCAGGCGGCAGCGATGTCGCCGTGGAGCAGCGCATGAAGCATGCGCTGGCTGCCGCATCCGGGGCAGTCCCAGCCGGTGGCCATCTTGAAGAGGCATTTCGGGGCGAGGGTGCTCTGCATTGGGTCGAAGAGGTAATAGGCGGCGGAGACGGCTGCCGCGACCACTGCCGCCAATGACACCAGCGAATATTTCAGCACCTTCTTCATGGGTTCAGAATAGTGCGAAGATCAGGGAGAGGGGGAAGGATATCACGCCCAATACGATGGAAACGATAATCCAGATTTCGGCCGTGCGGGAGGCACGGCGGGCTCCCTCATAGTCGCGCGACCAATATTTTGTGCTGACAATCGAGCCATAGATAATAGCCACGATGGCGGGGACAGTGCAGCAGAAGATTGCGGCGAGAATCGACCAGAGGAGATAGTTCTGCGGCATCTGGGGTGCGGAATAGTAGCTGCCGGGAGCGCCGGGATTTCCGGAAGGCTCGGGATTTTCGGAGGGCTCTATATTGTCGGGGGTGAAAGGGGGCGGAGGCGTGGGAGGGGTATATTCCATTCCGAGTCGGTCGGCCCATTCCTTATCCCTGTTTTCATTAATATCGGACATGGTTTACATTAATTTTGAATTTTGAATGAAAGGAAATTTTAGACCCCATCCCATAAAAAATGTTAATGCAGGGGCGACCGATTTTTGATGCA
>CAJLTZ010000010.1 GCA_905209725.1 uncultured Muribaculaceae bacterium | reverse complement strand
GGGATGAAGCGATTGCCCACAGGCTGAACACGGCAGGCATCAGACGGAAAATCACACACGACCAAGTCCGTGTCGTTCGGGTAGTCTTGTCGGGTACGCACGAGGACATGATGAACATACAGGAAAAAGGAAAACTCGATGAATGGTGCAACGACAGCATCCAATGGCTGCAAGCCACATTCGGCAAAGACAATGTGGTTGCCGCACATCTGCACATGGACGAGAAGACTCCGCACATCCACGCAGCGGTTGTTCCCATCGTGACAGGCGCAAGGCGGAAAGCCAAGAAAGAACAGGAAAACGGCAAACGCAAGTACCGCAAGAAATCGGATACCGTCCGTCTGTGTGCCGATGACCTGTTCAACCGTCAGACATTGATTGCCTACCACGACAATTACGCAAGGGTTATGACAAAATACAGATTGCAGCGTGGTGTGCGTGGATCTGAAGCACGGCACACAAGCACCACACAATACTATCGGGATATGAAGAAAAAGAACGATGCCCTTGATATGGAAAACAAAAGGTTGCAGAAACAGAAAGCCGAAGCCGAACAGGAGCTCAAACGAGCCAAGAAAGAGGTACAGACCGAGAAGCTGAAAGGCGCGGCAACTACCGCAGCGACCAACATAGCCGAAAGCGTGGGTTCTCTTTTCGGGGGTGGAAAGATGAAGGCATTGGAACGCAGGAACGAGGATTTGCAAGACCGCATACTTGAACTTGAAGAAGAAGCCCGACAGAGGGAGCATCAACAAGCCAAGCAGATACAGGAGATAAAGAACGTTTACGAACAACAGAACAACAAGCTGTCCGAGTTCGTGGATTTTATCAAATGCTACTTCCCATATGTGGAAAAGCTGATGCCGGTCATTAAATTCTTGCGTGATACGCTGAACTTTGGCGATGCCGTTATTAGGAAACTATGCACTTTCAAGGATGTTTCCATTAAGGGCGAATTGTATTCTCGTGAGTTTAACCAACATTTCAGGGCAGACAAAACGATATGTTCACTTAAAGAGGACAAGGATGGCAATTTCAACCTCAACATAGATGGTGTTTCACATGTCAGTTGGTTCAGAAAAAAGAAGGACGAATGGCGAGAGGCAATGGGAATACCGAAGCCAAGACAAATGCAGAACAGAGGAATGAAACTCTGAATTGATAAAAAGCCGTAATAATAATACGCCCATATTAAGCGAATTATCACGGCTTTTTTGTAATTTTGTATCAGATTATAGGTATCAATTTAGATTTGCGGAATGGAAACTTTACAAAGATTAAGAGACACTCTTGAGCAATTTGTACCTGCTAACACTGTTGATGAACTTACAAAGCAATTTAAGGACATTGCTCAGATTGTTTTTAATGGGCGTTATGTCGTGAATGGAAAATACGAGATATACCCTATCGATATTGAATTCTATTTTCATGATGTAGAAAATGAAATTATCAAAGATCCCCAGATGTATCATGCAAATAACGACTATCCGTATTTTCCGATAGGAAGCCTTTTCCCTCATAGGTCTGGTATTGATATGACTTTTGAACGAGAGGGGAAATATCGTGCTTCATTCCTTATTAGAGGATACACCTATAAATCCTTAATAAATAAGGATAAAGAAACTTTCACAAATACTACTTCCAAAAAACTGAAAGAAGGAGAAATTGATAAATTCAAGCCACAGTACTTATGGGAAGACCTATTTGGGAATGCCTCAATTTTTGGAAAAGGTTTGTCTATTATTTGGGTAGATAATGACGATTATAAAGAAGTAAACATACATCCATCAGAAAGAATAAATATCAATATTGTTAAAGGAGAACCTACCAAACGCCTTTGGCGTTTTACTAATCTTGATGCAAAATGACAATGAAAGTTGCAGAACGGTTTATAGACTATGTGTATTTTTCGGGAAACCTCAAAAGCTATTATCCGAAAATATACAATGAATTGACAGAAATACTATCGAAAAATAAAGTGAGTTATGGCGTTCTGCATGGAACAGCCGACTATTGGTGTAGGGATTATATGCCTGTACAAGTTTGTGGTAATTCTTTCGTGCAGTTTCAATATCATCCTGACTACTTAGAAGGTCTTCGCAAATATGAAACTCCAACAGAGGTTTCAACTAAATTAGCAATGGAGAAAATCCCACATCCTTTAATTACAACTTCTCCCATCGTGGCAGATGGAGGTAATTTTACTTTTGGAGCAATTAAGAAAGGAAGAGGTTATACTCCTGTTGTGATAATGACAGAGAAAATATTTATTGAGAATCCAAATGTGACAAGAGAGGATGTTGTCGCTCAATTAGAAAGTTTATTTCCTAATCATAGGCTTTTATTCCTGCCGTGGGATAAGAAAGACATCTGCGGACATACCGATGGCATTATACATGCAGTTGGAAATAATAAAGTGTTGGCGAATCTCAAAGTTTATCCTAATGATATTGCTGTCAAAATGAGAAGTGCATTAGAGTCGTGCTTTAAAGTCATAGATTTAGAACTAAGCAACTATCATGATATGAGCTGGGCATATATCAATATGATTCACACTAAGGATGTTATTATTGTTCCTGGTTTAGGACTTCCTACCGATGAAGAAGCACTGAAGCATATTCAGAATCTCTTTCCCGAGTATAAAGGGAGAATATATCAAGTACAGATGCGTTCTATTGTCAAAAGAAGCGGAGGAGCGTTAAATTGCCTCTCTTGGACATTTACTATATAGAGAAAATTAAAAATATCAAGAATAAAAGTACCTCTATCCTTTGTCTAATAAAAGAATTTGGCTACTTTTGTTCTTACAATGAGTTGCTTTGTAAGCAAATCAAGGCAGAACGCAGCAAATGGCACAGTTCCCAAGTCATTACCTCAAAATTGGGTAATTCTCCCAAAGTCCTTATTATAAGGAACTAAGAAAACTATTCCAAAGTTACCAAAAAATCTTCATATTCCGGCACTTTGGTGCTCAGAATTATTACTTGCGGGCGGTGGCCTTGTCGGCCAGGGGGAATTCGATGCGGAAAGTGGTGCCTTTGCCGGGTTCCGACTCCTTGATGAAGATGCGTCCGCCGTGGTATTCCTCCACGATTCGCTTCACAAGGGTCAGCCCCAGTCCCCAGCCACGCTTCTTGGTGGTATATCCGGGCGTGAATACTGTCTTGAAGTTTTTGCGGGCGATTCCCTTTCCGGTGTCCTTCACCTCCACCCAGGCGATATCCTTCTCGGAGCCGGTGAAGATGTCGATGCGGCCCTCACCCTCCATGGCATCCACGGCATTTTTCGTTAGATTCTCCATGGTCCATTCAATCAGGGGACGCGAGAGGCGCACGCCGTGGTCGTCGTCGGAAAGATACATGTTGATGGACACACGCCCCGACACGCGGCTCTTCATGTAATCAAGCGACTGCGAGATGGTTTCGTTGAGATATTCGAGCTGCATCTCGGGTTGTGAGCCGATTTTGCTGAAGCGGTCGGCGATGGTGGAGAGTCGCTTCACATCCTTGTCGATTTCATCGGTAACCTCTGGGTCGGTGCCGGAGGCGCGCAGGAATTCGGTCCAGGCAAGCAGCGAGGAGATCGGGGTGCCGAGCTGGTGGGCAGTCTCCTTAGAGAGCCCTACCCACACGCGGTTTTGCTCCGCGCGTTTGGTATAGACCACGGCCATATAGAGGATTACCGCCAATATGAGCGTCACCACCACCTGAATATAGGGATATACGCTGAGAATCTTAAGCAGGCGGGAATCTTCGAAGAAAATATATTGATAGTTGTTAGGGAAAAGTTCCACTTGGATGAAATGGGAGTCGCGTTCGGCCATTACTCGCAAAGGGGTGTCGCCGCCGGCTTTCTTCAGGCGGGAAAGAAGATATTCCTGATTGCGGGCCGATAGCTCGGAGAAGAGGGATTTGTCGGCGTCCTTTTTGTCGGGGAGTGTGAAATTGCGGAATTCGGAGATATTGAAGGCGGAATCGGCAATCATCACCGGGATGGAATTATTCTGGGAGATGATGCCGAGAAGGAATTCCACGTCGGAGTTCATGTCGGCCTGTGCGAGGCGTTCGGTGGCGTGGGCCCAGATGTCCATGCGCTCGCGCTCCTGACGTGCCAGCTCCTTGATGAGATTGTTGGAGATGAGCAGGAAAGCGATTACGGCCACCGCCGAGATGAGGATCACGGTGAGTTTGCCGTAGCGATGGTTGAGACTCTTCATTAAGGGATAAGGGATAAGTAATAGGTTATAAGCAATAAGCCGGAGTAGGTCAGTCAGCGTGGTCGGCGATGAATTTGGCCACGGAGTCGGCCGTGTTGGGTCCTATCACGATGTCGGCTGCCTCCTTCACTTCAGGGAGGGCATTTTCCACAGCCACGGCAAGGTCGGCCTCGCGCATCATCGGCAGGTCGTTGATATTGTCGCCGAAGCATACAATCTTGTCGGCGCCGATTTTGGCAGCGAGTGCGCGCATAGCCTTCGCCTTCGTGGCATCGGAGGAGAATGCCTCCACGATTCCCACTTCGGGTCCGAAGATGTCGTGGTAGAACTGCGGGCGGATGCCCGGGATGTAGCGGGTGGCTTCGTAGGCGGCACGCGCCTCGCTGTCGGGCTGCATGCCGTAGCAGAGCACTATTTTCGAATAGTCGTCGGGCAGACGGTCGGGGTGCTCACGGGAAATCTCCACGCACTTGAAGCAATTGTGCACACGCTCCTCGAGGAAGGAATATTCGAGCGGGGAGAGGGTGTCGCCATTGTGGTATATGTGGATGAGCCGGTCGTCGAGGGTATAGATGAATATCGGGAAATTGATTTCGCGGTATTTCGCCACAAGCCTGCGTGCGCTCTCCTCTTTCATGTAAATCACGCGGGAATAGCTGCGTGTGGCCGCGTCCCAGAGGGCGGCGCCGGTCATCACGATTGCAGGCAGGCGCATCTCCACATCGCGCAGGATGGGCGCCACGGTGGCCGGCGTGCGGGCCGTGGCCACTGTGAAGAGGGTGCCACGGGAAAGTTCTCTGTTTAGAATTTCTACGGTAGTGGCCGACAGACGTGCGTCGGGCTGCAGAAGCGTGCCGTCAAGGTCGCTCACAAATAGCGTGCTCATCTCTTAATCTCTGTGTATTCGGCGTCCGACACCTGCTCTTCGGTGGTATAGCTCTCGCTTCCATCGGGGTGTTCGGTGGTGGTATGCGAGGTGGTCTCGCTGTGGAAATGGAATTCCTGGATTTCCGTGAAGTCGGTGTCTTCGGCCACCTCCTGCATCATTTTCGCGGGATGGCGTTCGCGGTGCCGACTTTGTTCCCGAGGGTTCTGTCTTTGTTTTTTCTGCTGCTTCTGTCGGCGGGACTCCTCCATGCCGGCGGCGCGGAACATCTGCCGCTGCACCCTGCGCATGAACATGCGCAAGAGCCACGCCTGGATTCTCGGCCAGAAAATCCAGACCAACAAAAGCATTATCAATATGATTGCCAATGTCATCTTATTGCGAAAGAGAATTGAAGGTTGTTATATCTCCCCTGCAAGATTATCTTTATCCTTGCAGGTATATTCCTGTCTACTGTCTAAGAGAATAACGTAAAAATGTCGGCTTAATTATTCGGAAGTGAGGGCAGCGTTATTTGGAAGTAAGGGCTGCGAAGGCGCCGTAGCACACGTATGCCACTATTAGCCACATCAGTCCCGGAACGCCCATGATGGCCACCATCGCGATGGCTGTGATGATGATGAGCCAGCGGTATTCATTGCCTTTCCATCCGAACGATTTGAATTTCAGGGAGAAGAGGCGCAGCGGCGACACCATCAGCCAGCATTCGAACAGCAGGATTGCGCCAAACCAGTACCAATTGGCCAGAAATTCGGTGGGCTGGGCGAGCATGGCGGCGTAACCGATCCAGAAGATTGCGTTGGCAGGGATTGGGAGGCCGATGAAGTCGGTGGTCTGGCGTATGTCGATATTGAAGCGGGCGAGACGCAGGGCGCCGGCCACGGGAATCAGCATCGCGCCCCAGCGCACCCAGGATGCGTCGGCAAAGGGCTCAAGGCCATAGAACACAATCATGGCGGGGGCCACGCCGAAGCTCACCAGGTCGGCCAGCGAGTCGAGCTGCTTGCCCAGTTCGGAATAGGCGTGGAGCAGACGTGCGGCAAAGCCGTCGAGGAAGTCGGCCACGGCAGCGATTCCAATGAAGATGCAGGCCCACCAGCGGCAGGCCAGTCCGCCCATTTCCGCATCGCCCCGGGCGGCGAAGATGATGGCGAGGGTGCCCGAGAGCAGGTTGAGACAGGTGATACTGTTCGGTATGTTGCGAATTATTGCGTTCATAGTAAATATATTTATAGAGGAATGATACCCCCCTTATTACTTTTACGCAGGAGGGGTCATTTTTGTTCAGGGTGCACAATGGCAATCGGCGTCACGCCGCCTACGGTGAGATCGCCGGGCTTGAGGAGCACTTCGGCGTCGAGCGGCAGGAAGATGTCCACTCTGGAACCGAACTTGATGAATCCCATATGCCAGTCGATGTCCGACTCGCTCCCCTTGTGAGCGTATGTCACAATGCGGCGGGCCATGGCGCCGGCAATCTGGCGGGCCATGATGCGCCGCCCGTTGGTCATCTCGATGCCTATGGTGCAGCGCTCATTTTCTGTGCTCGCCTTAGGCAGATAGGCCGAGAGAAAGCGTCCCTGGTGATGCTTCACATAAAGCACCTTGCCATCGACCGGAAACCAGTTGGCATGCACGTTGAGCGGGCTCATGAACACAGAAAACATTATTGCCTCCGAATGCAGGAACTCATTTTCCATCACCTTTTCCACGGCGACCACCTTGCCGTCGACGGAACTGACCACATGGTCGGCACGCTGGCCGTGGTAATGCCTCACGGGGCTTCGGAAGAAATTGAACACCAGAAGATACATCACGGCCGAGATGGCGGAGAGGAGCACACGGAGCACCACGAGCGGCAGGAAGAGCCACACGGGAACATTGAGCGCCAGCAACACGATGAAGAGCAGGATAAGGATTCCGGTGCCCTCGCGATGTATCTTAACTGTAATATTTTTCATTCAATGCGCAAATTTAACCAATTCCGGATAAATCTGCAAAAATATTCTATGCTCCTTACGCAAATTCGCTGGATTTTTGGGAATAGGGCTAATTGGTCTAATTGGTCTAATTCTGATAATGGATATGGGGCGCGGGGATGGGAGAGGTGTAATTTTGCAGAAAAAAAGATGATTGTAAGAATTGAACTGGCATCCCTCAAAATGCTTGACTTGATGAATAATCATGGAAGTCATGGAAATTCGGGCAACTCCGGTGGTTCTGATGGCTCTGATGGTTCCGGTAGCTCTGGTTCGGCAGATTCTCTGAATCTGCCGGATCTGGGAATCTCTTTCGGGATGAATGCCGTGCAGGCACCGGGGTATTCATATGCGCGGTCGGAATATCCCGCGGTCGGAATATCTTTCCCTTATGTGGCAGATGATTCGGCGCTGATCCATGCCTGGCTGGAGGGGGACTATTCATCCTCGCTTCCGGCGATGAGCGCCACTCTCCAGAAGGGATTATCTACGGCCGTGGTGGGCGCCGTGGACGATTATTACGCAGTTCTCAGTCGCGCCAGTATCTTCGCCCGCCCGTATAAGATTGGGTGGGCCTACCGTCTCTCCGACGGGAGTCGTGTGATGGTTTCCCAGCCAGTGCAGGCTATGCCCGACAGCCTCGCCCCTTATCTGGCCCTGCAGTCGCACACTATCGGCGAGAGTTCTGTGTCGGCAGTTGTGGAGATTGTGAGCCGTCCGGTTTGCCCCACAGTAATAATTCCGGATAGCGCGCTCTCTGCATTGCAAGGGAATGCGAATGCCACGAAAGTGACCCATATCGACATCTACACCACTGCGGGCACACCGCTCCACGACAAGAGTGCGCAGTCGTCGGGCGTGCGCACCATCTCTATCGGTGGCAAGCGACGCCGCTGCTTCATCTATCAGCGCTATTCCCAGCCTGAGGTTGAGACGCTCCTTGCTGCCGACGATGATTTTCGCGTGGTGGAGTCGATTCCAATTGCCGACTTTGCGGCTGGAACGCACCTTCTGAATGTGACCGGCGGCACGCTCTCCGACTGGAAGACCTTTCCGAAGCTTTCCGACGGCACAGGTGGGTCGGGAGATAATCCCGGCGACAATCCGGGCGATGAAAAGCCTACGCATTTCAGGATGCTTACCCCGGCGCTCTCGCTCGGCAGTCCGGAGGAGATGAAATGGCTGCGGGGAGTGGAACTGCGCGGGGTGTTTCAGCATTCGGAGGTGAAGATGACGCTTTATGGCTCGCATCACCGCGAGCATTGGCGCACGCTTGCCGCATCACGCGGCTCTATCCTGCGACGGCTTCACGGCGTGCGCTTCCGCTGGTTCATGGTGCTCATCGACCTGCCGCTGCGCCCCGGCGATAGCGTAGAGGCGCTGACTTTTAATGTTGAATTTTGATAAATAAAAAAGGCGGCTTCCCACCCGGAAGCCGCCTTTATATTGGGATTGGGCGTGATTATTTGAGTGTCACGGTGTAGGGGTATACGCCGAAGTTGACTTCTACGTCGTAGTCGCCTTCGGAGATCTCCATGTTGGCGCCCTTGTACTGGAGGATGTACTGGTGTCCTCCTGTTACAGAGGGATCCGCCGGACCTCCGAAGTCAATCTCCCAGGCACCGTTGCAGTTGATCTTGAACTGGTCGCCTACGTGGATGTTCTTGCCTGTCCAGACCTTGCGGTCCTTCGAGGGAGTAAGTTCGGAAGCTGTTGCGAGGTCCCAGCCGTTGCCGCTGCCGATCACGCTCATCTTTTCGATGGCCGCGATTCTATAAGTGAGTTGCACGAGGTTGACCTCAACCCAGAAGAGGTTGTTGCCCTTGAGAGGCGAGGAGAGGTTCTGTGTGCCCTTGTCGCCGGAGAGCAGGTAGCCTGTGCGTACCACGCCTTTCTCGGTGAAGTCCTCGAAGCCCTTTTCGGTGTCCTGCTTGAAGAGGAGGCCTGTTGTTGAGGGTTCGCCTGCGCAATACCATGTGCCGCTGATAGTGGCGGCGCCGGAGTAGGTGATGAAGTTTTCGGTGAAGAGGCGCATGGCCTGTGCGGGATTCATCACGGATGTGCCGGAGAGGATGTAGAGGCAATCAAGAGCGTAGCTTACCTGATATGAACCAACCTCGATATTGGCTGTGATGAGCACGGGACCCGTGAGTTTGATCACGCCGGCCTCTGTATTGCCTTCAGTCTCAACGAGCTTGCCTGTAAGGGCGGTCTCGTCGGCGGGACGGCAACCGAGGGCTGCGTCCATTGTGCCGGCCTGATAGCTGCTTGCGGGGATGATTTTCCACTCATAGCCGGTGGCAGCCTGCTCGGCGGTGACGTCGATCTTCACGGCGAATTCAGGATTGTCATACTGGTTGGCGCCTGCCACAGTGTGCTCGAGCCTGATGGCTTTCTTCACATCCCAGTTGCAGAAGGAGCCTACGAGATAGTAAGCCTCTTCAATCACTTTGGCGGGATCGAGCGTGGTGACGTCATAGACGAACTGGCCATAGTTGGCGTCAGGACCTCCGAGGCGCACCTTCGTGTTGCCGCGTGTGGCGTAAGCGGCGATTCTTACGGGCACTTTCAGGGTGCCGGGAGCCTTGGTGATCACCTGCTGGATGGCACCGTTGAAGAGGTCGGGGTTCACTATGAGTTGCTCGCCCTGGATTTCCACGGGAACTTCGGCAATCTTGTCGAAGTTCTCGTTGCTGCCCACCTCAGCCGTGAAGGAGAGGTCGTAGGTAGCGGGGAAATTGCTGAGCTCGGTGATGTTGGCGAGCACTGCGGGAGTATCATTCTCGTTGGCGTCCTTGAGGTTGAGGGCCTCGGAGGCCTGGACGAGCTTGAGGTCGGTGTTGGCAAACGCCGCCTCATCCACATTTGTCTGATACGGCGGATT
The DNA here is from genome assembly GCA_905209725.1 of uncultured Muribaculaceae bacterium. Taxonomy (GTDB): domain Bacteria; phylum Bacteroidota; class Bacteroidia; order Bacteroidales; family Muribaculaceae; genus Lepagella. The sequence goes on along the minus strand of CAJLTZ010000010.1, from coordinate 31,510 downwards.
GGGCAGGTCGAAGTCGTCGCAGGCCGTCATCGCCAGAGTCAGAGCTATCGCTGATAAGAATTTTATGGTCTTCATGTTGGTAGATGCAGATTAATTAGCGTTAAACACAGGCTCACGACCCTGGAACTGAGGAGTGAAGAGGCCGGTCTTGATATAGATCTTGAGATCCTTTGTGTCGACCACGATGGTGACAGGTTTCGGATCGGCTGGGATATTGTTCATGATACCCCAGTTGCCGAGACCCTGGTTCACGACGTCGCCCTTATAACCGGCTGTGGACTCAGCGGCATCAGTTACGTCGAGCTTGAAGAAGTCGCCTTCGGCAGAACCGAGCGAAGCGTCGGCCTTCCAGCCGAGGAGCTGAGTGAAGAAGCGGAAGTTGGAAGTTCCGTCCACGGGATTCTCGGCGTTTGCAGCCTGAGGCACGAGGTTGAACTGACCCACGAAAATCTTCTCGCCGATCATGTTGTCGGGCTCATAGAGACGATAGTATGCGTCATACAGCTGGAGGTTGGCGTCGCTAGGAGCGAGGAAGTTGTTGGGATTGGTGTTCTCCAGAGTCTGGACGTGACCGCAGATGTAGATCCAAGCCGGTTTCTTCTCTGCATACTGGAGGCGAACCTTGTTGTAGCTTACCACATTGGAGCTGACCACGCGGCTGCCCTCGATAGTGGGGATTTCGCAGATGGCGCGGAAATAGAGTTTCATAGGCTCCTTCACGCGGGGGTCATTGGCGAATTCATCAGCACTTTTGATTCCGAGAAGCTGGTTTACAGCCACAGCGAGCTCATAGGTCTTGATGGCCATGGAGGCTGATGTGATGTTCTCGTTGGGGAGCACGCGGGAGAGGTCCTCGTCGTCGGCGGGGCAGGTGGGGTCGAGCGACACCACTGCCGAATAGTTGCAGACGGCGGAGAAACCATAGTCGGGCTGCGAGCAGAAGAGATTGAACGTGTTGCCGTCGGTCATGTCGGAGGCAGTCACGAACTCCTGGTCGGCGAGACCCGGAACGTTCACTTTGAACTCAGCGGCGTTGGGTGCCTTGTATTTGGGGTCCTCCTCCTGCTTGCAGGAAGTGAATCCGAGCGCCAGGGCGGCCATCGCCAGTATTATTGATATTTTTTTCATTTTTACTTTCAAATTTACGAAGTTGGTGTTGACTTAACTTCAAATATTAGCGATGGTATTGGATCAATAACCGGTGGTCTGCTGCAGAGTTGAGGAATTGATCACACGCGAGGGGATAGGATAGAGCTTGGCACGCTCGGGGAGGTTTGTGCCACCGGCCACGCCACCTTTCCATTCCCAGTTGTAACCGGAGGTATATAGGTTCCAGCGGATAAGGTCGGTGCGGCGCACATTCTCCTGATAGAGTTCGCGGCAGCGTTCGTCGCGGAGCTGAGCCATGCTGATTCCCTTGAAGTCGCGGCTTGTGTCGCCGGGGGCGAGACCATAGGCGCGACGACGGATATAGTTGACATATTCGTCGGCCTCAGCCTGCGAACCGCCACCGCCATTGAGGATAGCCTCGGCTGCGGAGAGATAGATCTCGGCAAGACGGATCACTGCGTAGTCTCCTTCGGTCTGGGGCTGAATGGTCATCTTGGCAGATGCCACATAGTCCACTGTGCCGTCCTCGTTGTAGCACCAGTTGGTGTATTTCAGGGCGCGGTAGCCGGCCTCGGGAGCGTCGCCGGAGAGAATCGTGTTCTCAAGGGTGAAGTTGTAGGTTGCTGTCAGGAAGTTGCTGGTGCGGAGGTCAGCACTCTTGGTGCACTCTACGTCGTCCCATTCAAACTTCTGGATGAAGCTCTTGCGGGCGCGGAAACCGTTCCAGCCGTCGCCGGCGTTGAACCATTCCTGCATCATGATGCCCTTGGCTTCAGGATCGAAGGAATAGTTGTGGTTGTGGATGCGCATTGTCACCTCTTTCTTCCACTTCTTTTGCTCATCGTTGTAAGCCTTCATCTTCTCATTATACTCATCCTGCGACGCGCAATATTCCTCGTTGAGGTCGAGATATTTCTCCTCGTCGAGTTCGTCGCTGCCGGGGAGGGTATACTTGTTCATGGTCGGTTTGGCCATAGTGCGCTGTGCGCCGTTGGAGCCGAGCCAGCCGTCGATCAGGTAAGTGGAGCCCTGCCAGGAGAGGAGCTTGGGATTGTTCTGGGGAAGTGTCCAGATAATCTCGTTGACAGTGTTGCCGGGGTTGCCGATAGCATACTGGGCGTTGTTGGCGCCGAAGAGAGCCACGAAGCTGCGGGCGAGGCCGTTGCCATAGTAGCCACCTTTACCGATACGGTTGATGATGTTCTTGGCGTGCTGGTAGCACTTGTCGTAGGCCGGAGTTCCTGTCCACTGCTCTGCGTTGAGGTAGATCTTCACGAGCACAGCCTCAGCGGCGTCAAGGCCTACAAAGCCATAAGCGGGAGTCTGGGAAGCGCCATAGGCGGCCACCACTTCCTCAAGGTCGGAGGTCACGTTGGCGAGCACCTGCTGGCGGCTGAGCTGTTCGGGCTGCGAACCGACTGCGGTGGCCTCTGTGGCATAAGGGATCTTGTCGTAGAAGGAGAGCATGTAATAGTAGCAGAGGCCGCGGAGAGTACGGGCCTGGAGTTTATACTGTTCTGCGCGTGCGCGGCCGGCGTCGTCGAGCGAGAAATGGCCGCCATCCACGTTGGAGATGAACTGGTTGCAGAGCGCGATGTTGATCATCAGACGTGAATAGAATCCGAACACGCAGTCGAGCTCAGGAGATGTGAGGCCATAGTTGATGGTGCCGTATGCACCCGGGTCCCACACCCATGCAGCCTCGTCGGTGGGGTACTCCTCAGCGATGCTCAGCGCACGCTGGAAGGAGGCCATACCGCCGTCGAAGTCCTTCACGGGGGAGTCGTTGTTGGCACCGAAAGTGGCGAACTGGAGGTAGAGGTCGGCGAAGACACGGTCCATGTCGCCGGTCACGTCCGTGAACTCGTTGGGATTGCGGGGGTCAAGGTCCAGGTCGTTCACACACGAGGAGAACCCGAGCGCCGTGGCCGCAACGCCCAATGACATTATTATTTTATTGAATGTTTTCATTGTGAATTTTCTTCTCAGTTAAACTTTAAAGATTAGAAATTGGCCACGATGCCCAGAGATGTTGTGATGGGACGCGGGTAGGGGTTGTTCTGCACGCCGCCGAATTCCTCGGGATCGATACCGGAGAATGTGGTGATCACGAAGGGGTTCTGCACAGCTGCGAAGATGCGGAGCGTAAGGTTGCCCTGGATCAGGTCGCGGAATGTGTAGCCCAGTGTGATGTTGTCGCAGCGCAGGAAGCTTGCGTTCTCCACGAAGTAGGAGGAGAAGGGAAGGTTGGTGGCGCTTGCGGCGTTGTAGAAGAGCGTCGTGTTCGAGAGAAGGTTGGTCAGCTGATAGTTGGCAGAGGTGCGGTCGTATACGCGTGAGTTCTCATATTTGAGGTTGTTGTATACGTAGTTGCCGAGGTTGGCACGCAGCGTGATGCCGAGGTCCCAGTTCTTCCACTGGAAGTTGTTGTTCCAAGCCATGGTCACCTTCGGGTCTTTGGAGTGATACTTGATGAGGTCGTTCTCATTGATCACGCCGTCCTGGTTCTGGTCCACGTACATGTTCTCGATTGGGTCGCCGTTGTCGTCATAGACCTGCTCGTAGCAGAGGAATGTGAATGCGGGTTCACCCACGATGTGCCAGCCGATGGAGCTGCCGCCCTTGCCGGAGGGAAGGCCGATGGCTGCTGTTCTTGTGCCGCCTTCGAGTTCGGTGATCTTGTTCTTGTTCCATGCCACGTTGAAGCTTGTGCTCCATGTGAAGTTGTTGGTTACGACGGGCTTGGCTGTGATGGTAGCCTCGACACCGATATTGCGCATCGAGCCGATGTTGCGCCACATCTTGTTGGCGGTGTTGATGGCGCCTGTGGGCACGTAGGAAAGCAGGTCGCGGGTGTCGCGGAGATACCAGTCGGCTGCAAGAGTGATTCGGTTGTTGAGGAACGACATGTCAAGACCAACGTTCCAGGTGGTAGTTGTCTCCCACTTCAGGTCGGGGTTGTATGCGTTCGGGTAGAGCGGGTTGATCCATTCGCCCGAGCCGTTGGGGTCGAGGTATTGGAAGCCGTTCTGTGTGGAGTTCACATAAGTCGGGATGTAGGGGAAGTACATTCCATCCATCTCCTGCTGACCTGTCTCACCCCAGCCGAGGCGGAGCTTGAAGTCGGAGAGCCATCCGCTTGCGCGCTCCATGAAGGGCATGTTGTTGATCTTCCAGCCAAGAGCCACAGAGGGGAAGAGACCCCAGCGGTTGTCCTTGGAGAAGCGTGATGTGCCGTCGTCACGGAGAGTGAACGTAAGGAGGTATGTGTCGTCGAATACGTAGTTGATACGTCCGAAGAAGCTGACAAGCTGGTTGATGTTACCCTCGCGGTAAACGGGAGCATTGTTGATGGGCTTGCCGATTGCATCGGCAGTGGCGGGATCCTGATAGAGGTTGTAGGTGCCGTTGTTAAACCAGTTGAGAGTGGTCTGCTGTCCATCCTGAGAGAGTGTGAACTGGTCGGTGTAGTAGCCGAGGGTGTTCACGTGTGTCCAGTTGCGCTTCGTGTAGTCGAAACGCTGCCAGGAGTAACCGACCATTACGTCGAGGTCCGACTTGGCTGCCTCGAAATATTTCTTATAGTTGATATAGAAGTCGAGGAGGGTGTTGCGGATGAGCTGGTGTTCGTCGAAGAATGTGCCTGCACCCTTGAGGTTGGCATCATTCCAGGCGTCACGCGAGTTGGCAACATTGTCGGTGGTATAGTGAGTCTTCGATACAGAGTAACCGAGGTTGAGGTTGAAGTGGAGCTCGGGCACCCAGTAGAGAGCGTAGTCAATCTGGAGGTTGCCTGTGGATGAGAGAGTCTTTCCGAGGCTTACGTGGTCATAGAGGTTGCCGACGGGGTTGCTGCCGGCCTGGGTTGCCACCTTTCCGTTAGGCTCTGTCCACTGGTAGAATCCGTTGAACATTGTGCGCTGGCTTGAGCCGAGCACGGGGCGCTTGTTGAAGTCGTAGTAGAGTGTGCCGTTGGTGGGATAGTCCATGTGCACGGGTACTACAGGAGCCCATGCCACAGCGCCGCCCATCTGGTCGCCTGCGCCGGGGTTCTTCGTGCGAGAGTATGTTCCATTGGCGTTGGCCGTGATGGAGAGCTGGTCGTTGAAGAATTTAGGAGTAAGGCTGAAGCCCACAGTGGTACGCTGCATCGAGCTTGTCTTGATGATACCGTCGTTCTGAGCGAAAGAAGCGTTCACACGGTAGGGCACTTTGCCTGCCGAGCCGCCGACGCTCAGAGAGTAGTCGTGCGAGAAGCTTGTGCGGAGAATCTCTTTCTGCCAGTCAGTGTCGTAGGGGATATATTCGCCATTGGGGTCGCTGTTGCGCGAGAGGGCATACATGAGCGATTTGGCACGGTCGGAACCATACTGCTCCATAATGTCGATATACTGGCTGGAATTCATCATCTTCAGGGTCTTGCGGGCCGTGTTCACATGGAAGTTGGCTGCGAAGTTGACCTGCGGACGTCCCATCTTGCCCTTCTTGGTGGTGATGATGATGACGCCGTTAGATGCGCGGGAACCGTAGATTGCAGTAGCGGAGGCATCCTTGAGGATGGTCATCGACTCGATGTTGGAGGGGTTGAGCATCGTCAGGGCATTGGTGCCGCCGGAGTTGCCCATGTTGCTCTGGGGCACGCCGTCGATCACAATCAGAGGATTGTTGGAGGCCGAGAGAGAGGATCCGCCACGGATACGGATGTTAGCATTGCCTGTAGGATCGCCGCCGTTGGTGGTGACAGTCACACCGGGGCTTGCGCCTACCAGAAGGTCCTGGGCTGATGTGGAGATACCGGCCTCCACGTCGTCAGGAGTCACGATGGCCACTGAACCGGTGGCGTCGCTCTTCTTCACAGAACCATAACCAATCACCACAGTCTCCTGCAGCACGGTGGCATTCTGCTTCATTACAATGTTAAGGGAGGTCTGACCATTGACTGCGATGTCCATGGGGTCATATCCCACATAGCTGACAACAAGGGTTGCATTCGAGGGTACGTTGATGCTGAAATTGCCGTCAATGTCGGCTGATGTGCCGTTGGTGGTGCCCTTTTGCATAATGGTAGCACCGATCAGGTCTTCTCCATACTCATCGGCCACGTGTCCAGTCACCGTGATCGTCTGAGCAAGAGAGGGAAGCGCCAGAGTCAACAGCATCGCTATTGTCACCCACACTTTCCTGTTCAGATGAAAACATAAGTTCTTCATGCAGAATTGAGATTTAGTTGTACATTGGGTTTATTATATTATTATTTCTTTCATGCTTTGAAGGGACATTTTTTTACCTATATAAGCGATTGTCCACTATTTCCTCCCGGCACTCTTGCCGCGGATTCGGAACTTTTCAGGGGTGTCTTCATGTTTTCCTACGCTACGGATGAAAGCGACCGCAAAAATAGTGAATGTCTTTAATTAAAAAATGTTAACAATCGTATTTAACAATGTTAATTAACAAATTTAACATAATTTCGAGACCGGTTTTCCCTGTTTTCCGTTTTTAATGCTCATTTTCCGGAGAGGAGCGACTGCAGGTCGTGAAGTTTCTGCAGCGACTGCAGCGGGGTGAGATTGTCGATGTCGATGCCTAAAAGGGCGTCGCGCACCTGCGAGAGAAGCGGGTCGTCGAGCTGGAAGAGCGAGAGCTGGTAACCCTCCCTTCCCTGGCCGATGCCGCTCACGTCGGCTTTCTTTCCCTCCCCCTTCTCGAGACGCTCGAGCACCTGACTGGCCCTCTTCACGATGGATGCGGGCATGCCGGCGAGTTTGGCCACGTGGATACCGAAGCTGTGGGCGCTTCCGCCGCGCTCCAGACGGCGCAGGAACACCACCTTGCCGTCTATCTCGCGCACGGACACATTCCAGTTGACGATGCGGGGGAATGACTTCTCCATCTCGTTGAGTTCGTGATAGTGCGTGGCGAAGAGGGTGCGGGGTCGGCAGTGGCCGTTCTCGTGGATATGCTCCACGATGGCCCAGGCGATGGAGATGCCGTCGTAGGTGGAGGTGCCGCGGCCGAGTTCGTCGAAGAGTATCAGCGAGCGGGCCGACATATTGTTAAGTATTGCGGATGCCTCGTTCATCTCCACCATGAATGTGGATTCGCCGCCGGAGATATTGTCGCTGGCGCCCACGCGGGTGAAAATCTTGTCCACGAAACCGATATGGGCTGAATCAGCCGGCACGAAGGCGCCGGTCTGGGCCATGAGGGTGATGAGGGCGGTCTGGCGCAGGAAGGCCGACTTGCCGCTCATGTTGGGGCCGGTGATCATCATTATCTGGGCGCTGTCGCAGCTGAGCGACACATCGTTGGCCACATAGCTTTCGCCGGCGGGGAGGCGGCGTTCGATCACGGGGTGGCGTCCTGCTTTGATTTCGAGGTTGAGGGAGTCGTCGACTACGGGGCGCACATAGCCGTATTCCTCGGCGCTGCGGGCGAAGGAGAGGAGCGTGTCGAGGGTGCCTGTGCCCAATGCGTTGCGCTGCATGTCGCCGATGAAGCGGAGCAGGCCGTCGCAGAGTTCGGTGTATACGCGCTGTTCTATCTGCTGGATGCGGTCCTCGGCGCCGAGGATTTTCTGCTCATAGTCCTTGAGTTCTGGGGTGATGTAGCGCTCGGCGTTCACGAGTGTCTGCTTGCGTATCCATTCGGCGGGCACCTTCTCCTTGTGGGTGTTGCGCACCTCGATGTAATAGCCGAACACATTATTATATGCGATTTTGAGCGAGGAGATACCGGTGGCCTCCGTTTCGCGGCGGAGCATGTCGTCGAGGGCCTCCTTGGAATGGCTGCGAAGCCGGCGGAGCTCATCGAGTTCGGCGTCGACCCCTTCGGCGATGGTGCCGCCGCTCTGGATCTTCACGGGGGGGTCGGCAGTAAGGGTATTTGAGATGGCGTCGGCGGCAGCGGAGCAGTCGCTCATTCCGGCGGCCAGTTGTTGTATTGCCTCGCAGTCGGTGTGCAGCAGGCGCTGGCGGATTCGTTCGGCGGCTCGCAGAGAGTCGCGGAGCTGCACGCATTCGCGGGCGTTGATGCGTCGCGAGCCCACCTTCTGCACGAGGCGCTCCATGTCGCCAACATAGCGGAGGGCGCCGGCCACCTCCTCGCGCATGTCGGGGTCGCGGAAGAACTGCTCCACGATGTCCTGGCGCTTGCGGATCTCGTCGAGGTCCACAAGCGGGAAGCAGAGCCACGAACGCAAATGGCGTGAGCCCATCGGGGTGACGCACATGTCGAGCACCTGCAGCAGCGACTTCCCTTCGGGAGAAAGGGGCGCGATGAGTTCGAGATTGCGCATGGTGAAGGCGTCGAGCGACACATAGCGCGTGTCGTCGATGCGGCCAAGCGTGGTGATGTGGGAGATATTGGTGTGCTGGGTGAGGTCGAGATAATGCAGGATGCTACCGGCGGCAATCACGGCCTCCGGTTTCGAGTCGAGGCCGAAACCCTTGAGGCTGAGCGTGTCGAAATGCTTCAGCAGGCGTTCCTCGGCGGCGTCGCGGGTGTATACCCAGTCGTCCATCTCGAAGATGGAGCATTTATATCCTATGGTGTCGTCATACCATTGGCGAGCGCCGTGCATACGGAGCATCTCCTTGGGGGCGATGTTGCCGATGAGGCGGGCGATATTGGCCGCGGTGCCCTGGGTGCAGAGAAATTCGCCGGTGGAGATGTCGAGGAAGGCGGCTCCCACGGCATGCTTGCCGGCATATACGGCGGCGAGGTAATTGTTCTCGCGAGAGCGCAGCGAGTTGTCGTTGAGGTTGACGCCGGGGGTGACCAGTTCGGTGATGCCGCGCTTCACGAGTTTTTTTGTGAGCTTCGGGTCTTCGAGCTGTTCGCAGATGGCCACGCGTTTGCCGGCGCGAACGAGTTTAGGGAGATAGGTGTCGAGGGCGTGGTGGGGGAATCCGGCGAGTTCCACATAGGCGGCCTTGCCGTTGGCGCGGCGCGTGAGGGTGATGCCTAAGATTTCGCTTGCCGTCACGGCGTCGTCGCTGAAGGTCTCATAGAAATCGCCTACTCGGAAGAGAAGCACGGCATCGGGATGCTTGCGCTTCATCTCCTCATATTGTTTCATCAGGGGTGTCTCAACAATCTTTTTCATCGGGGTAATCTTCTATGAGGATATTATAGCGGGAAAATGCGCAGCATCCAGATTGACATGCCCACATAGATGAGCAGGCCCACCACATCGTTGGTGATCTGGATAAAGGGGCCGGTGGCGAGCGCGGGATTGATCTTTAATTTTTCGAGGGTGAGGGGAACGAGCGTGCCGAACACGGTGGCGAAGATCACCACGGCGAAGAGCGATACCGAGACGGCCATCACGAGTGCCCAGCTGCCCGGTTCGGTGAGGCATATGTAGGCGAACACCACTCCGGAAATCACGATGGCATTGAGCAGTGCGATTCTCACGGAGCGCCATATCTGCTTGGCGAATTCGCCTACTTCGAGACGGCCGTTGGCAAGGCCCTGCACCACGATGGCGGAAGCCTGCACACCCACGTTACCGCCGGTGCCTCCGATGAGGGGGATGAAGAATGCGAGGGCGGTGACTGCGGCGATCTGAGCCTCGAATCCGCCGAGAATCAGCGAATTCACGATGCCGCCGATGATGCCGATGAGAAGCCAGGGGAGGCGGGCCTTGGTCTGCGAGAAGATGGAGTCGTCGGCGTCGATGTCCGACGAGATACCGGAAGCCAGCTGATAGTCGCGTTCCTGTTGCTCGCGCACCTGGTCCATCACGTCGTCGACCGTGATCTGGCCCACGAGGCGGCCGATGCTGTCGACCACAGGCATCGCCACAAGGTCGTATTTCTCGAAGTCGATGGCCACCTCCTCGATGGGCATGTCGGCCTTCACCGACACCGGATCGGATTCCATCACGTGCTTGATTTTCGACACTGACGGGTGGGTGATCATCTTCTTGAGGGGGAGCACGCCGCGGAGACGGTTTTCGTCGTCTACTACGTAGACGTAATATATGTCGTCGAGGTCCTCGGCCTGGTGGCGCATCTCGCGCAGGCAGTCGGGCATCGAGAGGTTTTCATTCACGGAGATATATTCGGTGCCCATGAGGCCGCCGGCAGTGTCCTCGTCGTATTGGAGAAGGTCCACGATGTCGCCGGCCTGTTCCACGTCGCCGATGCTCTGGATCACCTCCTCGCGGTCCTCTTCGTCGAGTTCCTGGATAAGGTCCACGGCATCGTCGGTGTCGAGGAGGTCGATGTAATGTCCGATCTGTTCGGGGTCCATCCCCTCGAGGAGTTTCCTACGGTCCTCCTCGTCGAGCTCCATGAGCACGTCGGCGCGTTTCTCACGGTCGGGGATGAGTTCAAACACCCATTCAGCCTGATGGAGGTCGAGGTCCTGGAAGAGCTCGGCGATGTCGGCGGGGTGCATGTCCTCGAGTTCAGCAAGGCAGCCGCGGCTGTCCTGCTGATCCACCATTCCGGTGATGCGCTCTATGTCTTCTTGTGTAAATTCGCGCATAGTGTTTTAGTATCTGAAGCTGCTGCCTCCGAGGAATTCGCGTAGCAGGGAAGTGGCGGGCACCTGCGAAGGACGTATTGGCGCGAAATAGGAGAGGAAGCGGGAGAGCCGGTAGGCCACTGCGTATTCCGGCACATTGTGGGGCACATTCTCGAGCAGGGGCAGTGCAAATTCGCGCATCACTCCCAATTCGAAGAGCAGCGAGGAATTGAACATTGCGTCGGCATTCTCCTGGAAGGGGAATATCCATTTCTCCTCGCCACGGCGTACGGATGGCCAGCGGCGGATTGTTTCCACTGGGGAGGTGTGGCGGTATTTATAGTCGCGCACGATACGGCGCAGCAGACGTGTGTCGGCTGTCGAGATCCAGTTGTGCGAGTCGATATGCAGGGTGGTGAGAGCCGACACATACACCTTGAAGAGGTTTTCGGCGGGGATTGTGGATGTGAGTTCGGGGTTAAGGCCGTGGATGCCCTCTATGAGGAGCACTTCGTGGTCGCGCAGGCGGAGGGGACGCGGTTTATCCACGCGGCGGCCAAGTTCGAAACTGTAGGTGGGGAGCTGGATCTGCTCGCCGGCGAGCAGGCGGCGCAGGTCGTCGTTGAAGCGGTCGAGGTCGAGGGCATAGAGGCTCTCGTAGTCATAGTCGCCGTCGGAGTCGAGGGGGGTATGCTCGCGGTCCACGAAATAGTCGTCGAGCGAAATCATCTTAGGCACTATGAGATTGGTCATCAATTGGATGCCGAGGCGCTTGGAGGTAGTGGTCTTTCCTGAGGAGGATGGGCCGGCCATGAGCACGATGCGTGCGCCGCCATCCTTCTGGCGGGCTGCGATTTCATCGGAGATGCGGCCGAGCATCTTGTCGTGCATGGCTTCGGCCACATTGATAAGAGGGGCGGTCTCGCCGCGCTCCACGGTGCGGTTGAGCTGGCCCACATCGGATACGCGCACCACGCGGTTGAAGCGGAGCTGCTCGCGGAAGGCGTTGAACATCTTCTCCTGGGGCACTGCGGCTGCGGGGCGCGACGGGTCCTTCTCGTCGGGTTCGAGGAGGAGCAGGCCGCCGTGGTATGGCTCGAGGTTGAAGACATTGATATGGCCTGTGTCGGGGGCGAGGGGACCGTTGTAGCTGTCGGCCACGCCGTCGAGCACATAATAGGTGGTGTAGAGTTCGCGGGTGGTGGCGAGGAGTTCGGCCTTGTCCTTGAGGTGTTGCTCGCGGAAAATGGCTTCGACGTCGGTGGAGAGTTGTTCGCGTCGCTCGAAGGGGAGGCGGCGGGCACAGAGGGAGCGCATCTGCTCGAGGATCCGGGAGGCGAGGGCTGCGTCGGCCTCCACCACGTGATGGTCGGCGTCAAAGAGGCGGCAGAAGCAGCCGTTCGACACCGAATGCTCGAAATGGATGGAGAGCGAGGGGTCGAGGGCGGTCACGGCGCGATAGAGGAGCATGCACAGCGAGCGCGAATAGACCTTCATGCCGTGGGGTGTGGTGCGCGATAGAAACTCCACCTCTTTCGGGGCAAAGAGCGGAAAGCCAAGGTATTCGGTTTTGTTGTTTACGATTGCGCAGATTGGCTCGAAAGCCAGTTCATCACGGATACAGTCGGCAAGGTCGGCCAAAGTGTCGCCACCCTCCACGTCGATATATTTCCGTAAATTCTTGCAATATATCTGGATAAATTTGCTCATAGTCCTCCAAGACGCCCATATTTTCAGCGCCTAACGGCAAAGGTAATAAAAAATCGTCAATCATCCATCATCCATCATCAATCAAAGTGATTTATCTGGTGATGCCTTTATCGAGGAGGCGGCGCTTCACCTGCATGCGGAGCGGGGTGGGAGCAATGCCCACGGCAGGGATGGCCAGGCGGTTGAGCAGTCCGTTGATATATTGCTTGCGACCTTTGAGCATTTTGTCGATGGCCTTGCGGGTGAATTTCTCCGGTGTCTGCACGGCATGAAGCCTCACGGCGAGGCGCATCAGTTTCGGGGGGAGGCCGAAAAGGTCGGTGGCTATACCTCCGGGGCAGGCCACTGTGATGGTTACGCCTGAGTCGCGAAGTTCATAGTGCATCGCGCGGGAAAGCACGCGGATATAAGCCTTTGTGGCGGAATAGAGAGCGATACCGGGCATCGGCATCCAGCACGACATTGACGACATGTTGAGAATCCTTCCGCGGCCGCGCTCCGCGAAACGTGTGGCGAAGCGGCGCGTAAGGTCGGTCACGGCGCGCACATGCAGGTCGATGAAGCATTTCACCTTCCCCTCGGGCGTGTCGCACACCGGGCGGAATGAGAAGATGCCGGCGTTGTTGATGAGATAGTCGGGGAGGATATGCAGTTTGTCGCACTCAGCGAGGAGCGTGTCGGCGGCATCTGCGGTGGTGAGATCGCAGAAGATGGCATGGGTGCCCACGCCGAAATCCTTGTTAATCTGTGCGGCAGCCTCCGAGAGTTGGGGCTCCTGATTGCTCACCATAATCAGGTTGCATCCTCGGCGGCCTAACTCACGGCAGAAACAGAGACCGATTCCGCTGCTTGCGCCCGTCACGAGCGCCCATTTTCCATTCTCCATTTTCATTTTTCAATTTTAAATTGATAGATCTGCAGCTGGGTGCGGAGGCGCGGGTCGCGGCTTTGCCATTGCTGCTCAAACTGATATCCCTCTTCCCGGAATTGCGGCAGAAAATTGTGCGCATCCTCCTCGTCAAGGAGAAGAATGCCCTCGGCGGGACGGTCCTTGTAGAAGTTTCCAATCACATTGCCTAAGTAGAAATTGATCTCGAAGAAATGCACCGGGTCTCCTTTGGCAAAGACGCCGTCGGAGATGAACTCATAGAGTTTCAATGGCTGAGGATTATCATTGCTATGATAACTAACAGCAGAGATTCCCGGGAATCGGGCTTCGATCTCCAGGGCTAATGGGAGCTGCGACTTGGCATTGAGGGCGGCGGGTTGCGCCGAACCTGCGATTGCTATGTAGATTGCGGTGACAATTACGGCGATAGATGCTGCCACCTCATTGGCTGTGACCCTCTTTCTGAGCGCACCCCACCATGCGCAGGCAGCGGCCGGGGCGAAAAGCATCCATACCCAGGCCATCACGCCGCTCTCGCGGATGAGATTTACCGTGAGAAGGTTGATGGCACCATGGCGGCCTTGGCCGAACAAGGAGGCGGGGAGGTCGGTGGTCTTCAGGGTTATGAAGGCGATGAAGAGTACAACCGCAAGGGCTGCCATAATGTCGCCGAAAATCAGCATGATGGCTTTTTTGCGTTCTGCGGCCCAATGGAAGAGGATGGTGAGGAGTCCGGCCACGAAAGGATAGCAGGGCATGAGGTAGACGCTGCGCTTGCTCTGCGGGATGCAGTAGAACACAAAAATCGCCACTGCAGCCACCACGCAGAGGAGCGTGTCGGAGCGCATCGAGCGGAAACGCTTCCACACACTTTCCGCATGGCTGCGGAAATCGTTGCGGCGCAGCGCGAAAAGGGTCAGGATGGCGGCTAAGGTCCATGGAATCCAGCCGGCGAGGAACACGCCGATGTTGTAGGGCCAGGGATGCACGCAGGAGTCATAGCTCATCGTGTTGGTCATGCGGCCGAAGTTTTCCTCCAATACGAGCGAAAGGAACTCCTCGCCGCCGCGGGCATAGGCTGCCACATACCATATTGCAGGGATAATGAGCGACATCACACCCCAGAGCGCCAGCCAGATGAAAGCCTTGAAGAAATTCACGCCGCGCGCCAGCAGGAAGATACCCACGGCGAGGCAGGGCACGATGATGCCCACGGGACCCTTGGTGAGTGTGGCACAACTCATCATCAGGATGGCGAGCCAGGGTATCCCGTGCATGCTTTTGGTTATGGCCCAGCGATATAGGAGGAAAATGGCGGTCACGGTGAAGAATGTGAGCACCATGTCCACGCGGCAGTTCATGCCGGCGCGATGGAGTTCCCAGGCGGTGAAGGTAAGGAGGGCGGCAGTAAGGGCGAATGCAATTCCGCGGCGGTGAAGGAAAAACCTGTAAGTCACGAGAGTGAGGCCGATGAGGGCCAGTGCGCTCGGGAGGCGGGAGGCATATTCGCCCACGCCCCCGGTGAGAAGGCCGCAGAGAGCCACGAGCCAGTGAAAGAATGGGGGCTTGTAGGGGATTTCGCCGCCATTGTTCACGGGGAGCAGCCAGTCGTTCTGCTGGAGCATTGAGAAGGCCACCACGGCTTCGCGCGGCTCACCTTTGGAATTGAACTCGGCAAGACCGAGGAAAGGAAGGAGGGTAAGGCAGCAGAGAATCAGCAGGCCGAGCAAGGCTGTGCGCCCGGAGATGTTGCCGCCACGGATATCATCGAAAGTCATATAAAAGAATGTTCAAGCGAGGAGAATTCTTTAGAGATGACAAAATTAAATAAAAATCGAGCTATCCGCAAACGAAACCGGTTGCAAAAATATTAAAGAGGCGCTCCCCATATCCGCGGAGCGCCTCTTTTTTCTATCTTCTATTTGATTTTGATTGTCGGGTATCAGTCGGTATATCCGGGTTTCTTGAGAAGCTTGAACATGTTGCGCTTGTAGGCCTCCACACCGGGCTGGTTGAAGGGGTTCACGCCGAGCATGTAGCCGCTGATTCCGCAGGCCTTCTCGAAGAAATAGATAAGCTGGCCGAGCGAGTACTCGCTGATTTCATTGATTTCCACGTGGATATTGGGCACGCCGCCATCCTCGTGAGCCATTCGTGTGCCGAGTTCGGCCATCTTGTTCACCTCGTCGATGCGCTTGCCGGCTAGATAGTTGAGTCCGTCGAGGTTAGCCTCATCGGAGGGCACGCGGCGTTCCACAGCGGGTTTGGCCACGGAAACCACGGTCTCGAAGATGGTGCGCTCACCCTCCTGTATCCACTGTCCCATGGAGTGCAGGTCGGTGGTGAAGTCAACGCTGGTGGGGAATATGCCCTTGCCGTCCTTGCCCTCGCTCTCGCCGTAGAGCTGCTTCCACCATTCGCTCATGAAATGGAGGCGTGGGTCGAAGTTTACGAGAATCTCAATCTTCTTGCCGCTCTGATAGAGGGCGTTGCGCATGCGGGCGTAAATAAGGGAAGGATTCGTGTCGGAAGCGTGGAGAGTTTCCTTCTCCATGTCGGCGGCGCCGGCGAGGAGTTTGGAGATATCGTGGCCGGCCACGGCGATCGGGAGCAGGCCTACGGGAGTGAGCACTGAGAAGCGGCCACCCACATTGTCGGGAATCACGTATGTTTCATAACCCTCCTGGTCGGCAAGAGTGCGGAGTGCGCCCTTCTTGGCGTCGGTCACGGCC
The DNA here is from genome assembly GCA_905209725.1 of uncultured Muribaculaceae bacterium. Classification (GTDB taxonomy): domain Bacteria; phylum Bacteroidota; class Bacteroidia; order Bacteroidales; family Muribaculaceae; genus Lepagella. The sequence goes on along the minus strand of CAJLTZ010000010.1, from coordinate 15,595 downwards.
ACGATCAGGTCCTTGGCCTTCTCTTTGCCCACCTCCTGCTCAAGCTGTTCCTTGAGGATGCGGAAGGCGATGGCGGGCTCTGTGGTGGTGCCCGACTTGGAGATCACGATGATGCCGAAGCGCTTGCCTGTGATGAGGCGCTGCAGGTCGGCCATGTAATCCTCGCCGATGTTCTGGCCGGCGTAGATCACCTTGGGCTCGTTGGGATTAGGAGCATAGTAATACTCGAAATTGTCGGCGAGGGCGCTGTTCACGGCCTTTGCGCCGAGGTAGCTGCCGCCGATGCCGATGCAAACCACATAGTCGCAGTTCTTTTTCAGACGGTCGGCGGTGGCGTTGATGCGGTCCACAAGCTCCTTGGGTGTGGTGCTTGCCAGGTCGAGCCAGCCGAGGAAGTCGTTGCCGGCGCCTGTTTTATTTTCCAGGGTAGCGAGAGCCTCAACCGACTTGTCGGCGAGAGCCTCATACTGCTTTTCCGCAAAATAGCGGGCATGTTCGATGCTAAGCTTAATTGTTTTCATAATATATCAATAATTTCTAATCGACCTTAAATTTCTAATCGACCTTAGATGCTTAGGAAAAGCTTCCTGCCACAGCGTCGAAGGCGCGGCGGGGGTTGCGCTTCTGATAGAGAATTGAGTATACGCAGTCGAGGATGGGCATGTCCACCTGCGGGCCGCCGGCATTGATGTCGTGGATGCAGGCGGTGCCGTAATATCCCTCGGCAATCTGCTCCATCTCCATCTTTGCGGCCTTCACGCTATATCCCTTGCCAATCATGGCTCCGAAATTGTGGTTTCGGGAGAAACGGCTGTAGGCTGTCACGAGCAGGTCGCCCAGATATGCCGAGCGGCAGATGTCGCGGCCCTCATGGGGGGAGACGGCGTCGACAAAGCGGCGCATCTCGCGGATGGCGTTGCTTGTCATCATCGCCATGAAATTATCGCCGGCCTTCATGCCGCTGATAATGCCTCCTGCAATTGCGTATACATTCTTTAAAACAGCGGCGTATTCGATTCCGTTCACGTCGGTGGAGAGAATCGTCTTCATTTTCTTGCCGGAGATGAGCGAAGCGTAAGCCTCAGCCTTCTCGATGTCGCGGCAGCCGATGGTGAGATAACTGAGGCGTTCGAGCGCCACCTCCTCAGCATGGCAGGGGCCGCCGATCACTAACAGGTTCTCCTTCTTGCATCCGAAGCGGGAGGCAAACCAGTCGGTGACAATCATATTGCTCTCGGACACTATTCCTTTCACTGCCGAGACCACATTTTTGCCGGACACATCCACGCTCATATGCTCGAATGTGCCGAGCAGATAAGGGGAGGGCACGGCCACCACGAGCGTGTCGGCATTGTCGACAGCCTCATTGATGTCGGAGGTGAAGCGGATGCGGGCCGTGTCGAAGCTCACGTCGGAGAGATACACCGGGTTATGGCCGGCGCGGCGGAACTCCTCGATGCGGTCGTCGCGGTGCACGTACCAGCCGATTTCAGGACACGTGGAGAGGAGCAGTTTGGCCTGGGCCGTGGCCCACGAGCCGCTGCCGATCACGGCCACTCGCCCCATCTCCGCGCCCGGAGTGATATTGTCGTGGGAGGGAATCATTTCTTTGTCTCCTCTGCTGCCTCCTGGTCTTCCTTGTTCTGCTGCTTCTTCTCGGGACGCATCTGCGGGAAGAGAAGCACCTCCTGGATTGTGGTCTGGCCTGTGAGGAGCATCACGAGGCGGTCCATGCCGATGCCCATGCCTGATGTGGGGGGCATGCCGTATTCGAGGGCACGGATGAAGTCGGCGTCGATAATCATCGCCTCGTCGTCGCCCTTGTCGGCAAGACGCATCTGCTCCAGGAAGCGGCCATACTGGTCGATCGGGTCGTTGAGCTCGCTGTAGGCGTTGGCAAGTTCCTTGCCGTTCACCATCAGCTCGAAGCGCTCGGTGAGTTCGGGGTTATTGCGGTGGCGCTTGGTGAGGGGCGACATCTCGATAGGATAGTCGATGATGAAGGTAGGCTGGATGCACTTGCCCTCGCACGTTTCGCCGAAAATCTCGTCGATGAGTTTGCCCTTGCCCATGCAGGGGTCGGTCTCGATGCCATGCTCGCGGCAGAAGGCGCGGAGCTCATCCTCGCTCTTGCCGGTGATGTCGAAGCCTGTCTGCTCCTTGATGGCGTCGGTCATAGTGATGCGCTTGAAGGGGGCCTTGAAGTCGATCTCGTTGTCGCCCACCTTTACCTTCGTGGTGCCGTTCACATCGAGGCAGATCTTCTCAAGCATGCGCTCCGTGAAGTCCATCATCCAGTTGTAGTCCTTATAGGCCACATAAATCTCCATACAGGTGAACTCTGGATTATGGGTGCGGTCCATGCCCTCGTTGCGGAAATTCTTCGAGAACTCATAAACGCCATCGAACCCGCCCACAATCAGGCGCTTCAGATAGAGCTCGTCGGCGATACGGAGGTAGAGGGGAATGTCGAGGGCATTGTGGTGCGTCACGAAGGGGCGTGCCGATGCGCCGCCGGGGATAGCCTGAAGAATCGGGGTCTCCACCTCGGTGTAGCCGTGGGAATTGAAAAACTCGCGCATCGAATTGAAGATGCGTGTGCGCTTCAGGAAGATGTCGCGTATGCCGGGGTTCACCACGAGGTCCACATAGCGCTGGCGGTAGCGCAGTTCGGGGTCGGAGAATGAGTCGTAGGCTTTGCCATCCTTCATCTTAACAATGGGGAGTGGACGCAGGCTCTTGCTCAGCACCGTGATCTCCTTGGCGTGGATGGTGATCTCGCCCATCTGGGTGCGGAACACATAGCCCTTCACGCCGATGAAGTCGCCGATGTCGAGGAGTTTCTTGAACACCACATTGTAGAGGTCCTTGTCCTCGCCGGGGCAGATATCGTCGCGGCTCACATAGACCTGAATGCGGCCATCGGCATCCTGAAGCTCCATGAATGAAGCCTTGCCCATGATTCGGCGGCACATGATTCTACCGGCCACGCTCACTTCGCGCAGCGGTTCCTCTCCATCCTTGAAATTCTCCTTGATTTCGAGGGTGTGTCCTGTCACGGGATATTCGGCGGCCGGATAGGGCTCGATGCCACGTTCGCGCAGAGCCTTCATGCTGTTGCGTCTCACAATCTCCTGCTCGCTCAATTCATGGTTGGTCTTCTCTGTCAATTCCATATTTCGATCTATCTTGTTTCTTACTGAATTTTGCCTTAATTTAGGTAAATGTCTATTATCCTGCAAAATTAATAAAAAATCCGCAATCCACCATCATCACAAACACTTCATACTTCATACTTCTGACTTAACATCAGTGGGCTTCCAGCCAGTTGGAGGCCACGCCTCCGGAGGCGGTGAGGGTCACGCGGCCGTCGTAGGCCTGCTGCATGAGGCGCTCCACCATCTCCTGCAGTGCCGGAAGTTCATCCTCCATCACATTGAAGTTCAATTCGTCGTGCACCTGCATTATCATCTTCGAGCGCATCCCTTTCTGGCGCATCTCGCGGTAAATGTCGATCATGGCGCGCTTTATGATGTCGGCGGCTGTGCCCTGCAGAGGCGCGTTCACCGCGTTGCGCTCCGCATATCCGCGCACCGTGGGATTTTTCGAGTTGATGTCGGGAAGCATGCGTTTGCGCCCCATCTTCGTCATCACATATTGCTTTTCGCGGGCATGTTCCACGCTGTCGTGCATATATTGCTTCACAGCGGGGAAGGTCTCGAAATAATTGTCGATTATCTCCTTGGCCTCGGCGCGGGGTATGCCTAAGCGGGTGCTGAGGCCGAAGGGGGAGATGCCATAGATGATGCCGAAATTGGCGGTCTTGGCCTTGCGCCGTTCGTTGCTTTCCACATCCTCCACATCCTTATGGAATATGCGGGCCGCTGTGATGGCGTGGATATCCTCGCCGTGTCGGAAGGCATCGAGCATGATCGGGTCGCCGGAAAAGTCGGCCATGAGGCGCAGCTCAATCTGCGAATAGTCGGCGGAGAAGAAGAGGCAACCGGGGTCGGCGATGAATGCGCGGCGGATCTCACGCCCCTCGTCGTCGCGCACGGGGATGTTCTGCAAATTTGGCGCCGATGAGGAGATTCGGCCCGTGGCGGTCACGGTCTGGTTGTAGTTGGTATGCACTTTGCCCGTGCGGGGATTGATGGCTGCCGGAAGCGCAGTGAGATAGGTGGAGAAGAGTTTGCGCAGGGCGCGGTGCTTGATGATCTTCTCCACGATGGGGTGGCGTGCGGTGAGTTTTTCGAGTATCTCTTCACTTGTGGAATATTGGCCGGTCTTCGTTTTCTTGGCCTTGGGGTCGAGGGCGAGGCGGTCGAAAAGGATCTCGCCCACCTTCGCCGGCGAACCGACGTTGAATTCCTCGCCGGCCAGGGCGAAGATCTCCTGTTCGAGCGCGTGGATGCGGGCCTTCATATCCTCTGCGGCGGCATGGAGCGCGTTGACGTCGATGCGCACTCCGGTGATTTCCATCGTGGCGAGCACCTCCACAAGCGGGAACTCGAGGTCGTAGAGGAGATTGTCCATCCCCTCCCTTTTCACCTCTTCTTCGAGGGTGCTACGGATGCGCATGGCGATGTCGGCCTCGAGACAGGCGATGCGGGCCTCCTCGTTGGGGTCTTTCGCCTCCTTTGAAGCGCCGCGGCCGCCGGTTGCCGGTGCCGGCATAGGGTCATATCCGAGATATTGTGCGGCCAGCGACCCCGGATTATGGCGCAATTCCGGCTGCAGCACATAATGCGCCAGTCCTAAATCATAGAAATTTTGAATATATGGATTATCCATCCTTTCCTTTTCAGGTGAGGCCATAGCGGCAATCACCATATCGCGTTTGGTGTTGAAACTCACCTTCAGGATATCCTTGTCGGCAAGGATGTCGAGCACCTTGGCGGTGAGCAGGTCATCACGCGACGAGGGTTCATCGAAAAGGGATAGGGCAGGGGCTGAGGTGCGTGGCAGATAAAAGGCGAGTCCCGGGCGCACAGCCACCGCTGTGCCCTTCCATACAGCCGCCACATCATTCTCCCCATCGGCCACAAGCGTGACGCCGATTTCGCGAGCCGTGGCAATCTCCTCGTCGAAGCGATGCCGCGTCTCCGGAGTGTCGGCAATGATATATTCCGCTTTCTCGAAACTATCCTTCACCTCTGCGCTTTTCGCTTCCTTATTCTCATAGGCATTACAGGCTTCAGTATCTTTCTTGGTGTTTGTTTCGCCGGATGCGGGCCTCCCGTCGCTGTCTAATCTGCGGCGCACTCTTTCGGCGAGGGTCTTGAACTCCAGTTCATCAAAGATGGCGAAGAGCTTGTCGCGGTCCGGTGTCTTACGCTTCAATTCGGCAGGGGTAATCTCCACCGGCGCATCCGTGCGGATTGTGGCCAGGAACTTTGAAAAGCGTATCTCCTCAGCATTCTCCTCCACCCTCTTCTTCAGCGCACCCTTAAGTTGCGACGTATTATCGAGCAGGTTCTCCACGCTGCCGAAGTCGTTGATAAGTTTCACGGCCGTTTTCTCTCCTACGCCCGGACAACCGGGAATGTTATCAACCTTGTCGCCCATCAGCGCTAAGAGGTCAATCACCTGCGACGTGTTCTGCAAGCCATATCGTGCGCATACCTCTGCCTCGCCGCGCAATTCGAAATCCTGACCGCGATAGGAGGGCTTGTACTGATAGATGTTTGGGGATACGAGTTGGCCGAAATCCTTATCGGGGGTCATCATATAGACGGTGAAATTCTCCTTCTCAGCCTGCCGGGCCAGCGAGCCTATCACATCGTCTGCCTCAAACCCCGGCACCTCTACCAATGGGATTCTATAGGCCTTCACAATCTCCTTGATGAAGGGGATGGATAGGCGAATATCCTCAGGGGTGGCGGAGCGCTCAGCCTTATATCGCTCATACGCTTCATTGCGGAATGTGGGTCCTGGAGGGTCGAAGCATACTGCAATATGGCTCGGATTCTCCTTGCGGAGAAGTTCCTCAATAGTGTTTACAAAACCGAATATGGCGCTCGTGTTGAATCCGGTGCGCGTGATTCGCGGCATGCGGATGAGGGCATAATAGGCGCGAAAAATCAGCGCATAGGCATCGAGAAGAAATAACCTTTTATCTTGCATTTATGAGTTTGGAAGTTGATGAGTTGATGAGTTGATGAGTTGATGAGTTGAGGAGTGGTTTTGCAAATATAACAAAAAAATCAAGTTTCCGAGCCGCAATGCGTCAGGGAAACTTGAAATTTATAGGATTTACAAGCAAATTTAGGAAACAGCCTTAAGGATGGTTCAATAAATTTGCTTGGAAATTACAGTTCATAAATATCTCAATGTGAGAGAGTGAGTTTGCGACGTGGGGTGAATTGAGGCACTCTGCCCTCTGTTTCAACCTTTGCCGGCTGTTGCATCACGCGAGCCATAGGCACGCGAGTGGTCTTCACATAATTTACTTTCAGCGGATCGCCCACGTTTGCCGGGGTTGTATATTCCACTTCCTGCAGAGTGCCGAAGTTCTTGTCGGCATTCTGAGAAATGGTGAGCACTACCACTGTGGAATTAGGATTAACCTGATAGTCTGTTTCGAGTTCTTCATACCACCAGTAATACAGTGTCTCAACTTCGGGTAGTTTCACCATATCAGCTCTCACTTCATCGGCAATAGTATCAAATTGCTCTTTGGGATAAACATTGAAATGATAGCGCCAGGTCTGGTCGTTGGGTTTATATTTCACAAAGAGAGAAGGCAGCATTTTGGGTTCATCCGAATTGCCCCAGTCAGCAAGTTCATATTTTGTGAATGTTGGAGTGGTGATGGCCTCGCCTGATCCGCCCTGCGAAAGGGTATTGGTGTAGAAAATCTGCGGTTGGGTGAGGTTGCCATTGGCATCTTCGCATACGAGATAAACCTCGTATTCAGTGTTGGGGTTCATACCCTTGTATTGGTAAACCTCTTTGCCGATATGGCCTTTGCCGCTGAATTGTTTCACCATTTGCGAAATGCTGGAGAATCCGAACATCGGGGCGAATTGTTCGTAAGCCTTAACCATATTACCCTTTTCGTCGCACGACATATACCATTGTTTTACGTCGGAATTGGGAGTAACTGTGATTACGAAGCTATTGAGAGTCTGGTCGGAGAAAGAAGCCTCCACTTTGGGATCTCCCACCAAAGAGGGGGTAGGGGTGGTGAAGCTTAAATGCGACACACCTGCAGCGCAGCCGAGGTCATCGTAAGCCACGGCCCATATGGTGTAATCTGATCCTAACGGAAGTTGCACTCCGGAGAGTTCGCCGTTATCGAAATCTTCAGTGAGTTGGGCATCAGCGAGCACACCGTTTTCGGTGAGCCAGTTGATGGCGAGTTCATCTTTGCCGAAGAGTTGAGAGGAGAAGGGTGTTCCGAGCACGCCGATCCGGAAATAAGCACAGTTCATGGAGCGCATCAATGTCACGTGGAAAGAGGTCACTGCATTTCCCTCCACCTTGAAATCCTTGATGTCGGAAATCTCTACGTTTACTTTGCCGTCGATTCTGTCGAAAGTGATATCCTTAACGAAATCGGTGGCAAACACTTTTTTATACCCTTCGATATTATTGTTGACAATAATACGGTTGGGAGCCTCCTGAGCGAAGGCGGAAGCGGCCAGAGTCAGAGCAGCCGCGCATATGCTGAGAAATCTCATTTCTTGATGAATTTGAAGGTTTTGTTATTGACGGTTGCGAAATAAAGGCCGGGAGCGAGGGAGGATACGTCTACAGTCTCGCCGTTCCAGTTGTTGATAAGGAGCATGTTCATGCCGGAGAGGGCTGTGACGGCGAGAGTGGCCGGAGCGTCGAGCGCGCCGGCAAAGCGGAGTTCGGTGTCGGCGGGGTTGGTGAGCAGGCGCAATGCGTCGGCTTCAGGGCGCAGACTCTCCACAGCGTTGGGCGTGTCGAAGTGAACAGATTCTACCTGTGCCCAGGGAATCACCTTCACATCGGTGCCGTTGGTCACGGTGAGCCCCCCCTCAGGGAATGAGATCGTCGTTTTGACTGTCAGTGGCGCAGTGACGGTTTTGCCGTCGGCATCCGTGACTATCACATGATAGTCCTGGGCCGCCATCGTAGCGCCTCCGGCGATCAGCAGTGCGATCAGGGAGTGGATGTGTTTCATCTGATGTATGTTTTTGGTTGTTATATTACTCAATGCGGATTGCGGCTTTATTTCACCGCACGTGCAAAATTAAGTAAAAATTCTATAACGACAAATATTTAACTCTATAAAAAAAGAGCCGCAGGGCCCGGGGGCTCTGCGGCTGCATTGATATTTATGCTTTAACGCGATGCGTCAGAGAGCGATCTTGACGGTCTTCACCTCGGAAGCGTTGGCAACGCGGAGGATGTAAACGCCCTTCTCAACGGGGAGTTTCACAGCCTTGGCACCATTGACGTTGAGGTTCATGATCATTGCGCCGCTCAGGTCGTAGAGAGCGAGAGTCTCTACGCCGTTGAGGATAGCCTCGCCGGCAACTACCTTGACGCTCATGCCCTTGCTGATGCCGATAGTCTCGATGCTGTTGGGGTCCACGTTGGGATTATACGGGTCAGTTTTCGGCTGCTTGATCATCAGATACAGGTTGGGGAGAACTGTCTCTGTGTACTGTCCCTGTGTCTGGTTGGGATCAAACACGTTGTTCCACCAGAGGCTGTGATTCTCGCCGTCGGATACGGTGATGTCGTCATTATAGACGAAGAATTTGAGCGCGAAGTTATAATTGACCGACTTGTTTTCTGCGCCAAATGTCACAACAAGATTCTTCTTTGCAGGGAGTTTGAACGACTTGCCCTCGTCGAAGGGAATAGGATAGATGGTTAGGTCTTTGGTTTCTGCGAATTCCAGTTTGCGTGCTGCAACCATCTGCTGCATACCCTCCATGATAGGAGCCTTGTCAGCGCCATAGTTTTCCTGGTCTGTGGTTCCGAGCCAGATATGGCCTGTAAGATCTTTCACATTATCATCCGACATATACTCATAGGCGACGCCTGAGATCTCTATTTCCTGGTCGGGCTGGAGTTCGAGGTCCTTGCGGGTGTAGATAGTCTGCGAGCCGCTCTGTGCATCAGCAGCTGTGCCGAAGGGAAGCCAGGTCTTATAGCTTTCGGTGTCGCGGTCGATAGCGCAGTAAGCATAAGCATCTGTCTCTGTGATTGTGACGGGAACATAATCGGTGAAGTTGTTGTTGTCGTTCTCGTCGTTCTTCAGGATTACGCGTGCCCGGAGTTCCTGCTCGCCGTTATGTCCCTCTGCATGTCCTACGACACGAACCACTGCATATTCATGCGATTTGAGAGTGGAGAGTGATTTTGCTGCTGAAATGGGCACGAATTCGCCGTTGGAGCGGTCGAGACCTACCTGTACCTCGAAATCTGACTGGTCGTTGTCACCGTTGTTGTATACTGTCACATTGTATACGTTGTCAAATGTATTTGATACAATAGCGGGAGCCTGGAGCTTGGTGGCTTCAAGGTCGTTGGCCGGTGCGTAGTCAATGGCGAATTTAAGCATGTCGATACCGGGCATCTGGTCGGCGTCACCTTTGGAGAGCACCTGGAAACCGATGCAATAGTCGCCGTCTACAGGAGCAGTGAAATATGTGGTCACTGTGTGTGTCTCTTTCGACTTGACAGTGAGGAATTCAGCATCCTCCCAGAGCACATTGTCCTTCATGCTTTCGTATTTAGGTTCTGTGCCTCCAAGAATGCGGAAACTGTGATATGCATCTTCCACTGCATAGCCGTAACGATGGAGCACGAACTTCCAGTCAACGCGATATTTCTGACCCTTCTTCACGTTGAGTTTCGGAGACACGAGCACTGCGTTATTGTCGCCTGTGCTGTAGTTGAAACGCATGGCGGGCACCATAGGATCGGTGTAGATGCTCGGAGACTCATATGTGAACATAGGATAGTCTCCCACGGGGCCGAAGGATGTGAATCGGTCGGCCTCAGCCTGATTGCCGAATGTCGAGGTGAAGGGAATCTTGATGCTCGCGCCTGCGAGGACACCGTTTGAAGTTGCCGGTGTGCCTGCGCCCTGCTCGTTGACAGGTGTGATCTCGTAGCTGTAGAACTGTGCCTCCTCGATGTTGGCATCGGTGTATTCCAATGCGGAAACGCCGGAAGCTACCTGTTTGTTGTCGGGAAGACGCTTGATGTTATAAGTGATGGTTTTGTCAAACCAACCTTCGCTGTCGCCCACGGTGGGAGCCTTCCAGGTGAGTTTTACACCAAGGCCATCTGCTGTGGCCACGGCTTCGAGATTATTTACTGCGCCCGGTTTGTCGTGTCCCACATATGCTTCGATGCATGTTTCAACGCCGCGACCTGCCTCGTTGAAGGCCATCACATAATATTTGTGAACGCCCTGTGTGGCTTCGGTATCGGTGTAAGAGAGATATTTGCCCTCTTTGCCGGCGGCATCGATAGTGGTGAGAGGCTCACTGTTGGGGTCGTCGCGATACACCTTGACGTTCTGGAGGTTGGTCATGGGCTGACGGTTCCAGAGGGTCTTGGGATTGGTCCAGGAGATGGTGACCTTGTTGGCGCCGTTCTTGTCGATGGCAAATTCGAGGTCATTCACGATAGCGGGAGCCTCGCGGTCTTCAGCCACAGTGTAAGGCACATAGAGGCCGCACATTGTCTCTTGGAAGCCTACGCCATGGTTTCCCATGCGCTTGGTGGCTGCTGTTTCTGGATTGATGCGCACCATTACCTGGTTACCCTCTGCATCTGTGGCTGCCCACACGAGATCGCCAGTGGTGTAATCCACATCCATACCGTGCTGATAGTATGAGAGGAAAGGCTTACCGTCCACAAGAAGCTCCTTTGTGTCGATTCTCTTGAAATTCTTGTCGAATTTGTCGAGAGCGGAGCCGATGAGCATATTATTGTTTTCCGTGTCGAGCACCCAGCGGACGCCATAGAAGTACCCGTCGTAGTCGAAGGCGCCGCAAAGATAATAGTCGCCGAGGTTGATGAAATCGGTCATATCCTTGCTGCCGCCGGGGATGTCGAGTTTGCAGATACGTGTGGTCAGAGTGCCGTCATTGTTCTGCGTCAGTGCGAACATCTCGCTGGAATAGGCATTGTAGGCGAGTTCATAGAGATAAGTGTTCTTATAGTCGTCGTTAAGATCCATTATCTCGGACCATTCGCCGGTGGTGGGGTTCACCTTCACGAATTTATATGCCTGAGTGATGCCGATAGTGTAATATTTGCACTTGTAGGCATAATAGAAACCATCGTCGGGGTTGTATGCGCCGGCGCGGAGCACATAAAGGGAACGCATATGGTCCTCCTCCTGCTGCGTGATGCCTGGGCCCACATAGTCGAGGAAATACTCGTTGGAGTAATAATTCACATAGCTTGAGAACATTCTGGTGTTGTCGACCATTGTGTAGCCGAACACTTTGTCGCCGCGTTTTTTCTCCTGGTTGAGGGGAGCGCGATGCTGTTTTGCCGTCTTAGGCGTCAGCTGCGGGGGAAGCTGCGGGGGAAACTCTTTCACAAAGATGTCTCCGGCCGAAGCGGAAGCCACAGTAAGTGCTGCCAGCGCTAAGGTTAAAGTTGCTTTGTTCATCTTGGTTGTTTATGTATTATTTTTTTAATTTTTTCTGGGGGGATTGTGTTATTTCACGAGCACCTTCCGGGTCTCGCCATTGGAGCGCATGATGTATATGCCGGCAGAGGGATTTGCCACGCGCATGCCGTCGAGTGTGAAATATTCAGTTTCACAGGCTTCAGGTTCGGTCACGATGCCTTCCACATTGGAGTAGTCGGGATTTTCGAAATCCTCCGGCAGGACAATCTTAGATTTTTCCGAGCTGTTGTTGGCCTCATACCAGTCATTTTTCACGGAAGGCCATGCGATCATTACGGACTTCATCGGGAACACCACGGTACGGTTCTGAGCGTCATAGGTGATTTTGGGGATGGTCGGGTCACTCATGGCCTGCTCCATCGTGATCTTCGGAAGCCATTGCGAGCCGCCCTCTATGCGGCGTGTGGCAGTGCCCCAGATCTCAAAATATCCGCCTGCGAATCTGTATCCGCACTGAGTTCTGCCAAGCATCACGCACTGAGGATTGGAGAGGTCGAACTCCATATACCAGATCTTGTCGGTCTGATAGTCTTTTTCAGTCGACAGGGGATAATTGCCAGGAGCATATACATCCACCAGGCGGAATTTAGCCTTGTCATCCACATTCTGCTCCACATTCACCTCATATGTGTAAGCCTCAATGGAATATTGGCCTCCACCATATTCTCCCACATAGTTGGATGCGAGGAAATTCTCGGTATAGATGGCTTTGCCGGTCAGTTTGCGCCATTCTTTCTGAGAATATGCCCACTGCTTGGTCTGGTAGGATGCAATGTATGGGGTTTCACCCACATATGGAACAGCCACGACAGTCATAATGCCGTCTTTGGTAAATGGAACGGTAAATACACCGCTGCTGTCCACCTTGATAGTGCTGACTTCACCTTTTTTGATTTTATCGGCCATATCCTCGGTGTATTGTCCCTCGAACACGGCCACAAGGGCATAATCCACAGGTTCGTCGAGAGTGAAGCGATACTCTACGCCGTCTTCAGTGGCATTGATGCCGATGACTTCCATCTCCACATCGTGCTGGGGCACTCCGGGAAGCATGATGCGGAACATTCCGCCGCCATTTGATTTTTGCCATGTGTATCCTGCTGTCGGAACAAAAGAGGCATTGTCAAGTTGCGCCTCATCAGTGAATGCCGTCAGGAGGGTATTGAGCGGGAATGTGATCACTCCCTGCACCATTTTGCCTGCCACCTCTTCGGGCTTTGCCTCGGTGCTGCCATTGTTGATCACATCGTCGGCTATCGACCAGAGTAAAAGATGCTGATCTTGGCCGGCCCATACAGAGGCTCCGCCCGGCTCAAGCCACACGCGGTTTGGATCGCTGGCATCCACCACGATATAGTTGGTGGCATCCTCAGGGAAGTCTGGCTGTCTGGTGTCAAACTTAGGACTCTGGCGATATGCGTCCACAAGGCGGTAGCGGCCGGGAGTCTTCTCACTCTCCTCTATCAATACGGGAAATTCCATATTGTATTTGAGGATATAGTGTGTGGTTAGGATGTCGTCGCGGAGAGTGCCTGTGCCGATTGGTTTCCATTTCTCATCCGGATCCCAGTCGCCGTAAGCAAATGCAGGGATGGATATGGCCATGCCAAGAGCGGCAGTCATTATAAACTTGTTGAATTTCATTTAAGTAGTGTTTGAAAGGGTGTGTTGTTATCATGAGAAATCATTCTCAGACTCCGGCTCTATACGGGCATCCGGAATCTGAGTATGATTTAATTTATTTTACGAGTACTTTCACCGCCTTGTCGGCTGCTTTCACCACATATATTCCAGCGGGGAATGCTTTGCTTTCGCCGGCATTGATTGTGCCTGCGGCCTGACCGGCCATTGTGTATACCTGAGCCACACCTGTGCCTGCGAATGTGATGCATCCGGCTTCGCCGGTGATTACGGTCTGAATATTGTCTGCATTGTCAATCTTTTCCACTCCTACTCCGGGCGTATCCTCGGGATCCTCATTTTCAATCTCGAACTTGACGGGCTTTTCGGGGCGTGTCGGGTCAAAATGAACGCGGTGGCAGTTGAGAACCTTGCCCGTTTTCTTGTCGAGGAGCACGGCAATCAGGTTGCCGTTGAGGAATTTCTGGAGGTTGCCGGTGCTGAGGTCGTTTACGGTGAAGGGATACTCCTCGCCGGGAACGAGAGTCTCGGGAACGCTGTTGGCATAGCCGTTCCACTGTGAGGGCAGATAGCGGGCCACGTCATTATACATCAGGCTTACGGGCGCTCCTTTGCCGAAGAACTCCGGACAACCGGGGTTTTTGTCGTAATAGTTCTGCTGGTAATACGGGCCGAGGTTGTCTTCTGTCACAATGAAAGAAATGGCCATATCCTTGCCCGACATTTCAGTAGCGACCTTGAGGGTGGCAGTGGCTTTTACTGTCTTGGAATCGGAATTTGCCTCGAAGGAAGCCTTGATGTCCATATCATATCCGGGAGTGTAGATTTTTCTCCAGTTGCCTTCAAGAGATGCTTTGTCCACATTATATGAGAAATCGCGGTTGCGGTTGGTGATGGCGTTTGGTGCGCCGGTAAATCCGCAAGTCTGGAAGAAGGAGTCGTATGAGGGGCAGTACATAGGTTCGTATGAGGAGTAGTTCTGCACTGCAACACCGATGAATGTGTCGCCGGCGTTTTCATCCATATAATCAAATCCTGCGATTCCGAGCGGGCAATACTGGCAATATGTGCCGGTCAATTTCTCGCACAGCATTCTGCGTGTGTAGAATGTGTCGGAGCAAGCGAAAGTGGCAGTGAATGTGCGGTCGGCCATTGAATTTTCCTCGCCGTTGACTTTGGTGATCCTTGCCGAAACGGGGATCTCGCGGGAGTTCAGTTGGGTGGAAGTGGTGAATGTGGCTTTGCCTTTGCCGTTGGCGGCAACAGGGGTTTCGAAATCGTAAACAGTCGTCACTTCCGGATCCGTGCCGATCTTATATGCCACCTCAATCTGGTTCACCTCCGATATGGATGCGTTGGTAAATGAGAGGGAGAAATCGAAATCCTCGCCCGGGTGAGCCACTTTAGGCATCGTCAGGCTCACAGGCAGACAGGCTGCGCCGTCGAGATTGGCTCCGGTGAGATAGAGGCGGATGTTTACATTGCCCACCATGCTGCCCTGCTGTTTCCATTCATTGGCAAGACCGGCTTCCATCATCGACATTGAAATCCAGTCAGCTCCGGGAGTGAAGCCGGTAGTGTTGTTATCTGTGCCCACGGGAAGCGAGGTCATGGAATCAACATTATATTTCCAGCCTATGAAGAGTTTCTTGCCTTTCTCGATCTTTACGGGATTTGAGATGGCGATATTGTTCCATTGTTGAGGTCTTACGCGACCTTTTTGAGTCTGGAACGGTGTGCCGGCGAGATCTTCTGTGAAAAATATAACGATGTTTTTGTTGACGCCGGAGCCGAATCCGACGCTGACGGAGCCGATCGTGCAGCCGTCAAACTGTTCGATGTCCTTTTCTGCGAGCTCAATGGCAGCTGCTATCCAGTATTCTCCGGATGGATCCTTAGCGCCTACACCATTTACTCCATCGCCGCAGTAGCCGAACATCAGGCCGTCCTGCGCAAGGGTGGGTATCGCTGAGAGCAGCAATGCCACAATCATTAAGGAAAGTTTCTTCATTGTCATTATAAAGGTTTTATAAGCGTGAGTTTTTTGTTATTTTCATGGTTCCGCCATATTAGGCTTAGGCGGCGGATTCTCGGTCGAAAGGTCGAATATTGTGATCCTGTTTCGGAAATTTGCTCATGGCAGCAAACGGCATGTTGCATATGAAGCCTATTTCCAAACGCAAAAATATACATTTATATATACAATACAATAAGTCTTTAAGTTAATTAACAATATTTAACACACTTTCCATTCCATTGTAACTGTTCAGCGGACACGCTGAGGTAGTCGCCTATTAGAAAAGGGCGAGTATG
>CAJLTZ010000009.1 GCA_905209725.1 uncultured Muribaculaceae bacterium | reverse complement strand
TGCAGGCACATCTGCGACCCCTGCGTTAACATTTTTTGTGGGATGGGGTCTAAATAAAAGCACGCACCCTCCGGGAAGAGGATGCGTGTCTTCTATATTGATAATCGAATAAGCTCTTAAAGAAGATTATTTCACTTCCTCGAATTCAACGTCTTCGGCGCCGCCGTTGTTGCCGTTGGAGGGACCCTTCTGGGCACCAGCACCGGGCTGTGCGCCTGCGCCTGCCTGCTGCTGAGCGGCATTCTGGATATCCTGAGCGGCTGCGGTAAATGCATCCTGAACGGCTTTCACAGCGCTGTCCACATCTTCGGTGAGCTGCTGTTTGTGAACGTCTTTCAGACGCTGCAGAGCGCTTTCAATGGCTGCTTTCTTGTCGGCAGGAATCTTGTCGCCAAGTTCGCTGAGCTGCTTCTCTGTCTGGAAGATAACAGAGTCGGCATGGTTGAGTTTGTCGGCACGTTCTTTAGCCTTCTTGTCGGCAGCTTCGTTGGCCTTAGCCTCGTCGCGCATGCGTTGGATCTCGGCGTCGGTAAGTCCGCTGGAAGCCTCGATGCGGATTGACTGTTCCTTGCCTGTGTTCTTATCCTTAGCGGTTACGTTGAGGATACCGTTGGCATCAACCTCGAAGGTAACTTCAATCTGAGGAACGCCACGGGGTGCGGGAGCGATTCCGTCGAGGTTGAACTGGCCGAGTTCCTTATTATCGGCAGCCATAGGACGTTCACCTTGGAGCACACGGATTGTCACAGAGGGTTGATTGTCGGCTGCTGTGGAGAATGTCTCGCTCTTGCGGGTAGGAATTGTGGTGTTGGCTTCGATGAGTTTAGTCATCACGCCGCCCATTGTCTCGATACCGATTGAGAGGGGCACAACGTCGAGCAGGAGCACGTCTTTCACGTCACCGCTGAGCACGCCGCCCTGGATGGCTGCGCCTACGGCTACAACCTCATCGGGGTTGACGCCCTTGTTGGGTTCTTTGCCGAAGATGGCTTTTACCTTCTCCTGGATTGCCGGGATACGGGTCGAACCGCCCACGAGGATCACTTCATCGATGTCGCTTGCCTTGAGGTCGGCATCCTTGAGGGCTGCCTCACACGGACCGGCTACTGCGTCGATGAGTTTGGAAGCAAGAGCCTCAAATTTAGCACGTGTAAGAGTTGTTACAAGGTGCTTGGGACCGGAAGCGGTTGCTGTGATATAGGGGAGGTTGATTTCTGTGGAAGTTGAGCTTGAGAGTTCGATTTTGGCCTTCTCAGCGGCCTCTTTCAGACGCTGCATTGCCATCGGGTCCTGACGGAGGTCAACACCCTCTTTAGCCTTGAATTCATCGGCAAGCCAGTCGATGATCACATGGTCGAAGTCATCGCCGCCGAGGTGTGTGTCACCGTTGGTGGATTTCACTTCAAACACGCCGTCGCCGAGTTCGAGGATGGAGATATCGAATGTGCCGCCCCCAAGGTCGAACACTGCAATCTTCTGTTCTTTGGTGGATTTGTCGAGACCATAAGCAAGGGCTGCTGCGGTAGGCTCGTTGATGATACGCATCACCTTAAGGCCTGCGATCTCGCCTGCATCTTTAGTGGCCTGACGCTGAGAGTCGTCGAAATATGCGGGCACTGTGATTATGGCTTCAGTGACGGGCTGGCCGAGATAGTCTTCTGCAGTCTTCTTCATTTTTTGAAGAATCATTGCTGAGATCTCCTGCGGGGTGTAGTCGCGGCCGTCGATGTCTACCTTCGGCATATCGTTCTGGCAAACCACTTTATAAGGAACGCGCTTGATCTCGTCTGTGACCTGGTCGCATTTCTCGCCCATAAAGCGCTTGATGGAGTAAACGGTGCGGGTAGGGTTGGTGATGGCCTGACGTTTGGCAGGGTCGCCTACTTTGCGTTCGCCGCCGTCGACGAATGCCACAACGGATGGTGTTGTATTTCTTCCTTCATTGTTGGGGATCACTACAGGATCCTTGCCTTCAAGGACTGCTACACATGAATTAGTAGTACCAAGGTCGATACCAATTATCTTTCCCATGATTCTTTATGTATTTTATATGTTAATATTCTATCGTCAGATGGGAGTGGAATTCAGCTTTTGAAGCCTATAGTGGAACTTTCGCTCCCTCGTTCACTCAATGTATTAACAAATAATATGCTAAATGGGTTGATAAATACCGAAACAAAATTTAATGTAGTTACAAAATATTGAGAATCCGCCTTTTACGAAAGAATTTAAAGTTGCTTTTAATTAATATCCATTGACAAATTTTAATGCCAAATCTGACAAAGCAAGTGTTTGGGCTGAATTTAATTTAGCGAGACAGCCATGTTTTAGGTCAAAATTTATCATTTTTTGGCATAATTTTATTATCTTTGCACCCTGATATGAGAACATCTGCGAAAAAAGCGCCCCGGATAGGCGCTTGCCGCTGATATATAGAACAGTATATATGAAGCCTTTACAAGAAAAGCTCTCCTCCTATGATGCTCCGCAAAAGGCAAAGGCAGCCGGAGTATATCCTTATTTCCGCGCCATCTCGAGCGAGCAGGACACAGAAGTGCTGATGAATGGCAAGAAGGTGCTGATGTTTGGGTCGAACAGTTACATGGGTCTCACAAATCATCCAAAGGTGATTGAGGCAGCTGTTGAGGCAACCCGCAAATACGGCACCGGCATGGCCGGCTCACCTTTTCTCAATGGTACCCTGACTATTCACAAGGATCTTGAGGCGCGTCTCGCCGACTATGTAGGCAAGGAGGATGCAATGATATATTCCACGGGATTCGGCGTGAATCTCGGAGTGGTGTCCACGCTTACGGGTCGTGAGGACTATATAATCCTTGATGAGCAGGATCATGCTTCCATCATCGAGGGAAGACGCCTTTCGTTCTCTAACTATCTTAAATATAGGCACAATGACATGGCCTCGCTTGAGCAGCAGCTGCGCAAGTGTGATCCTGATAAGGTGAAGTTGATCGTGACGGATGGAGTGTTCTCCATGGAGGGCGATGTGGCCAATCTGCCGGAAATTGTGCGACTGGCCAAGCAATATAATGCTTCGGTGATGGTGGATGAGGCTCACGGCCTTGGCGTATTTGGCCGACAGGGACGCGGCACATGTGACCATTTCGGTGTTACCGACGATGTGGACCTCATCATGGGCACTTTCTCAAAGTCGCTTGCCTCGCTTGGTGGGTTCATCGCCACCGATAAGGTAATTACTAATTTCCTGCGTCATCATTCCCGCTCCTATATATTCACGGCATCGATTACTCCGGCATCCACAGCTGCGGTAAACGCTGCGCTCGACATCATCATAGCCGAGCCTGAGCGTCAGCAGCATCTTTGGGACATAACAAATTACGCCCTTGAGAATTTCCGCGCCATGGGATGCGAGATTGGGAAGACGTCCACGCCTATCATCCCGCTTTTCATACGTGATGATTACAAGACTTTCCATGTGACCCGCGACCTGCTCGACGAGGGCGTGTTTGTAAATCCTGTGGTTACCCCTGCTGTGGCTCCCCAAGATACCTTGATACGATATTCGCTTATGGCCACACACACCAAAGAGCAGGTGACCCGCTCGCTGGAGACCATCGAGAAAGTGTTCCGCAAATACGATCTTCTCCCTAATAAATAGGGGAGGTAAGTATCCCCAAAGACATATTCTACCTTTTATATATATCGTGGCTGCGCGCATTCGGTCACGATTTTTTTTGAAAATATATGAGAAAAATCGCGTTTCTATTTGGAAGTAATATGATAAATGCATTAAATTCGCACTTGATTTTGGGCTCCGAATGATTCTCGAGCCCAAATAGTTGATTTTGTAAACATTATAGAATCCTATGGGTTTTATATATGAATACGATAAATACGTTAACAAGAAATCTTAAGATATAGGATATTAAAATGGTATATAGGTTTAAATTAGTCAGCGATGAAGTGCGCAACTTCTCCCGCGAGTATGAGATTGATGCTGAAAGCAATTTTCTGCAGCTGCGCAATGCGATTCTTGAGAGCTGCGACTATTCAAAAGATGAACTTGATTCATTTTTCCTCTGTAATGACGAATGGGAACGTGAGGATGAAATCACTCTCGAGGACATGGGCAATGCCACCAGCGACCAGGACGTATGGCTTATGGAGTCTACGCCCATCAGCGAGCTCATAGAGGATGAGGGTCAGAAACTTGCCTTCGAATTCGATTATCTCACCCAGCGCTGTTTTCTGATGGAACTTAAGGAGATTATCCCGGGCCGCCATCTTGCAGAGCCCCTCTGCACCATCAAGCGCGGCAAGGCGCCCCAGCAAATGGTAAATATCGAGGAATTCGGCAATCTCGATGTGAAGCCCGCATCTACAGGGGCATCAATCATCGACGACCTCGACATCGAACAGCTCCCGGGAGAGACCTACAACGATGAGGATATCGAGGGTTTCGACATTATGGACACCAACCTTTAATGGTCAGAGATATTTGACAGATATCCGCCTTTTAAGGAAAAAGCCAAAGAAAAATACCCCGTGGCATCTCAGGATGCTGTGGGGTATGTCTTTTTGCCCTTTGAAAGTTTTGTGACGCCGTAAAAATTCCGGCAAGAAGGATTAGTCGTCGCGTCCGAATATGCGGTCGAATATGGATGTGCTCTGAGGCTTAAGACTCACATTCAGCTGGTCGGAAATAGTACTGAAAAATAGGATGTGATTGCTGAATACAAACGCTACAATCTTGTCAAATTCAAGAATGGCGTTGATGCTTCGGATCAGGAATCTTCTGAATGGACTGTATTCCTCCAGACTGTTTACGACCACTTCGTCCTCGCGGACTTCGAGGTCATGAAACGGCTGAAGCAGATCGGCGAAATACTGGAGCCTCAGCTCGCTCTTGTCTTTCGGCGGTCGCTTATAGTTCTTGAATAATTCCTTTATGACTTCTTCTGTAATCATTGAGTTAGCTTTGATGTAGGTCGATGTCAATGGAGAGATTCAGGCCTTTTCATATTTATTAACGCCTTATCCCCGCCTAAGGTTTGCACCGGTAGAGACATAATGACGGGAATAAGTGTTAAAAATTCGGGATTAGGTCGAACTGCTATTCGGGATTATGGGAATGGTCTGGTAGAAATCAGAAAGAGCCTTCCCTGATTGGAGGGAAAGGCTCTTTCATAGTATTAAGTTCAGCTTAAAAGAGATTTATTTTTGCAGACTTTCAAGCGATTGGGATCAGGATAGTGTTTGATTATCCGAGGAAACTGAGGAGCACGCCGGCAGCCACAGCCGAACCGATTACGCCAGCCACGTTCGGGCCCATGGCATGCATGAGCAGATAGTTGGTGGGGTCGTATTCGAGTCCTACATTGTTGGAAATACGTGCGGCCATAGGCACAGCCGATACGCCGGCGTTGCCGATGAGCGGGTTGATCTTCTTGCCAGGGCGCAGGAACACATTGAAGAGTTTCACTGAGAGCACACCTGCGCTCGATGCGATGATGAATGCGAGGAATCCGAGACCGAAGATAAGAAGGGTGTCTACGGTGAGGAACTTGTCGGCCTGCGTGGAGACACCCACTGTGAGGCCGAGCAAGATTGTCACGATATCGGTCATGGCATTGCTTGCGGTCTTGGCAAGACGGCCTGTGACACCGGATTCACGCAGCAGGTTTCCGAAGAACAACATGCCGAGCAGAGGAATGCCGGAAGGCACCACGAAGCATGTGAGCAGAAGGCCTACCACGGGGAAGATAATCTTTTCCGTCTGGCTTACAACACGTGCCGGTTTCATCTTAATCAGGCGGTCTTTCTTAGAAGTGAAGAGGCGCATAATAGGGGGCTGAATCAGAGGGATCAGCGCCATATATGAATAAGCCGACACTGCTACGGCTCCCAACAGGTTGGGGTTGAGCTTGGAGGTGGTGAAGATTGCTGTAGGGCCATCGGCGCCGCCGATGATAGCCACGCAACCTGCCGACAGCGGGTCGAAGCCGCAAAGGAGGGCGAGCATGTAGGCGCCAAAGATGCCAAACTGTGCGCAGGCGCCGATAATCATCAGTTTAGGATTGGCGAGCAGCGCGGAGAAATCGGTCATGGCACCCACGCCGAGGAATACCAGCGGCGGATACCATCCCTTCTCGACACCATTGTAGAGGATATTCAGCACGGAACCCTCCTCGTAGATACCAATCTCCATACCCGACTGGAACGGGATATTGCCGATAAGGATACCGAAGCCGATTGGCACAAGCAGAAGGGGTTCGAAATTTTTCTTGATGGCAAGCCACACGAAGAAGCAGCCAACGGCGAGCATCACAAGGTTTTCCCATTCGCAATTATAGAAGCCGGTAAACTTCCAAAAAGCCTGGATGGTGTCCCACATGAAACCACCGAAAGAGTAATCGCTTGCTAAAATCATAATAAAAATGTGGATTCGTAAGACGATTATTCGATGATCATGATGTCGGTGCCTTCGAGGATGGCGTCGCCGGGAGCGCAGAGAATCTCCTTCACTGTGCCGCCCTTCATTGTGCGGATGTCATTTTCCATTTTCATGGCCTCAAGCACGGCGACCTTGTCGCCCGACTTCACCACATCGCCCACTTTCACGGTGATGCTCATGAGCGTGCCAGGAAGAGGGCTCTTGACGGCTGCGGGATTGCTCGGAGCCGGCTTGCGGGCGGCAGGTGTGCTGCTTACCGCAGGAGCGGCACCATGGTTGGTGTGGCCGCTTTGGGTGAGGGCCGGCTTGCTCTTCTCGCGTTTTTCCAGCTCCACTTTATAGGGCACGCCGTTCACCTCTACGGTGGCTTCATTGTCGACAATGTCGCCAACGCCTACGGTGAATTTCATGCCGTTTATCTTATATTTATATTCTTTCATCAGTAGTTAGTGTTTCCACCGGCGTGATTGTCCGGTGATGATTCATTCTTATTTCTTGATGCGCGGAATCTGGGAATGCACTTCCGGGGTGACGCGAAGATTATAGATCTTCGAATTCCATGGGGAGTAGGCTTTTCTCATCCTACGGATAGTAAGGATAGTATCCTCCATGTCATGACCCTGGCCCATGTGTTCGGCGAGCGCCATGGAGATGGCGGCGATCACCTCACCCGAGTCGAGTTCCTGATGATGTTCGAGAGCCTCGTCGGATGAAACGCCGTGGGCCTCACGTTTTTTGCGTTTCTGCAGGATAGTTGATATTTTTCCGAAGCCGAGGAACAGGATGCTGAGCACGATGAGGGCGGCGAGCACGATGCTCATGGCTATGATTGTGATAGCGCCACCGTATTTGTCGTTTTCTGCAGCGTTGCGTGCTTTTTCGGCCTGAATCATTTGCCGCGTCATCTCGCTTTCCTGCACGGTGTTAGTTTCCTTGGAATCAGTCCAGTCTCCGGTCACATCCTCCTGCATGCCGTTGCGGGCCACATCGGTATAGGTAGCCTGCAGCGTGGTGGAGTCGGCGTGGGCGTCAGGAGTCTGCGCGAACGCCGGTGAAGCGGAGAGCGCGAGTGCAAGGACCGCGCCTACCATTAATTTTTTAAGCATAGATGATGTCGTGTAAATCGATTCATCCGGGCATCTTTTCCGATGCCCGGATGAATGGAATGTTTGTTAGAGCGGGATATTGCCGTGTTTCTTGGCAGGATTGGTGAGCTTCTTGGTGGCAAGCATGTTCAATGCCTTGATCACGCGGAATCTCGTGTTTCGCGGCTCAATCACGTCATCGATATAACCATATTTGGCTGCCTGATAGGGGTTGGCGAAGAGTTCGCGGTATTCCTCTTCCTTGGCTGCCTTGAAGGCTGCGGGATCGTCGGAAGCCTTGGCCTCTTTTGCGTAGAGCACGCCTACAGCGCCCTCGGCGCCCATCACTGCGATCTCAGCGGAGGGC
The DNA here is from genome assembly GCA_905209725.1 of uncultured Muribaculaceae bacterium. Classification (GTDB taxonomy): domain Bacteria; phylum Bacteroidota; class Bacteroidia; order Bacteroidales; family Muribaculaceae; genus Lepagella. The sequence continues at coordinate 33,636 of CAJLTZ010000009.1, read as the reverse complement.
CATGCATAGTTCATGTCGCCGCGGAGCTGCTTGCAGCTCATCACGATGTGGCTGCCGCCGTAGCTCTTGCGGAGCGTTACGGTTACCTTGGGCACTGTGGCTTCGCCGTATGCGTAGAGCAGTTTGGCACCGTGAAGGATCACGCCGTTGTATTCCTGGCCTGTGCCGGGGAGGAAGCCCGGAACGTCAACGAGAGTCACCAGAGGAATGTTGAAGGCATCGCAGAAGCGTACGAAGCGTGCGCCCTTGCGCGAAGCGTTCGAGTCGAGCACGCCGGCAAGCACTTTCGGCTGGTTGGCGACAATGCCCACAGCCTGGCCGTTGAAGCGGGCGAAGCCGATGATGATGTTCTTGGCGTAGTCTTTCGACACCTCAAGGAATTCGCCATTGTCGACAATAGAGCTGATCACCTCATACATATCGTAGCTGCGTTTGGGATTGTCGGGGATGATGTCGTTGAGTTTGTCCTCGAGACGGTCGATGGGGTCCTTGCAGTCAACAAGCGGAGTCTCCTCCATATTGTTCTGCGGAATATAGCTCATGAGCTCTCTCACGAGGGTGAGGGTTTCCTCCTCAGTCTCAGCTGCGAAGTGAGTTACGCCGCTCTTGGTGGCATGTACGCTTGCGCCGCCAAGGTCCTCCTGGCTTACGTCCTCGCCTGTGACGGTCTTCACTACGGAAGGACCGGTGAGGAACATATAGGAGAGTCCCTTTGTCATGATGGTGAAGTCGGTAAGCGCGGGGCTATATACGGCGCCGCCGGCACAGGGACCCATGATGGCTGAAATCTGGGGAATCACGCCGGAGGCGAGGATGTTGCGCTGGAAGATTTCCGAATATCCTGCGAGGGCGTTGATGCCTTCCTGGATTCGTGCGCCACCCGAGTCGTTGAGGCCGATCACGGGAGCACCCATCTTCATGGCCATGTCCATCACCTTGCAGATCTTCTGCGACATTGTTTCCGACAGCGAACCGCCGAACACGGTGAAGTCCTGGGCGAAGACATATACGAGGCGTCCGCCGATTGTGCCGAAGCCGGTCACAACGCCGTCGCCGAGGATGTGCTTCTTGTCCTGGCCGAAGTTGGTGCAACGGTGTGTCACAAACATGTCGAGCTCCTCGAAGCTGCCCTCGTCGAGCAGCATAGCGATGCGCTCGCGTGCTGTGTATTTGCCTCTTGCGTGCTGTTTCTCAATAGCCTTCTCGCCGCCGCCCAGACGTGTCTGGGCTCTCTTCTCGATGAGCTGGCTGATCTTCTGTTCCTGTATGCTCATTGCTGATTATGGTGTTTCTTTCGTTTGTGTTTTATTTGTTGGGGTCCTCGCAGAGCTCAGTAAGAACGGCCTCTGTGCTCTTCGGGTGGAGGAATGCGATCTGAAGGCCGTCAGCGCCCTTGCGGGGAGCCTTGTCGATCAGGCGGATACCCTTTTCCTCAGCTTCTGCAAGCGCATTGGCCACGCCGTCTTCCACAGCGAATGCCATGTGGTGCATGCCGCCGCGTCCACCGTTCTTCTCGATGAACTTGGCAATTGTGCTGTCGGGGCTGGTGGCCTCGAGAAGCTCTATCTTTGTGTCGCCTACCTTGAAAAATGCTGTGGTGACTTTCTGGTCCTCCACTACTTCCTGCTTGTAGCATTTGAAGCCAAGCACGGTTTCGTAATACTTGATAGCTTCCTCAAGATTGGGAACTGCTATTCCAATGTGCTCAATGTGTGAAATTTTCATTGAATTTAGCTTTTAGGTTATCTGTTATTGTTAGTTTTTTCGATTATTCTCGAATATGATGGCCGGACTGCGGTGTGGCTTCTCACCTGTATGCGCGCCTGCGCCATCGTATTCTTCTTCAATGCGCAAATTTAATCAAAAATTGTGGAACGGCAATTGGGAAACTGAATTTTTTATTTGGGTTTTCTTTTTTTTATGCCTTTATTTGGCCATAATGTAAAATTTTGTTAATTTTGTGGCTGATTTTTGGCTTACTGCATCTAATAAAGGTGTGCGGAAGCCCCTAAGACAGAACTAAGAATACGCGTAATGAAGATAACTCCTGCCCTCATAGCGTCGATAATCGGCGGTAAGGTAGAGGGTGATGAAAATATGGAGATCACCGGATTTGCCAAAATTGAAGAGGCGAAGACGGGTGATATCTCCTTCATAGCCAATCCAAAGTATACACATTTTGCCGCAACCACATCGGCATCAGCGTTGCTTGTATCCGACACATTCGATGCCGGTCAGCCTATTGATAAGACGCTTGTGCGCGTGGCCGACCCGTATGCGGCTCTTGCCAAACTCCTTTCAGCATTCGAGGCTCAAAAATCGAAACCCGTCGGAATTGAGCAGCCCTGCTATATTTCTGAGGGCGTAGAGGTGCCGGAGGAATGTTATGTCGGCGCATTCGCATATATCGGAAAGGGTGTGAAACTCGGCAGGGGGGTTATGATTTATCCTCAGGCCTATGTGGGCGACGGTGTCGAGATTGGCGAGGGGAGTGTGATCCGTGCGGGGGTTAAGATATATGAAGGCTGCCACATCGGCAAGAGATGTATAATCCATTCCGGAGCGGTGATAGGCGCTGATGGATTCGGATTCGCGCCGCAGCAGGATGGCAGTTATGAAAAGATTCCCCAGCTTGGAATTGTGGAGATTGAGGATGATGTGGAAATCGGCGCCAACACCACTGTGGACCGCGCCACATTCGGCTGCACGCGCATAGGCCGTGGCACGAAGCTCGACAATCTTATCCAGGTGGCCCATAATGTGGAGATTGGCCGCCACAATGTGTTTGCAGCGCAGGCAGGCGTGGCAGGAAGCACCAAGATCGGTTCCTACAATAGGGTAGGAGGCCAGGTGGGTTTCGCCGGCCATATCCATGTGGGCGACAGCAACGAATTCGGAGCCCAGAGCGGCATCCCCAATAAGGTAGGCGACGGAGAACGTCTGATCGGTTATCCTGCGGTGCCATTCCTCGAGTTTGCAAAGACGCAGGTTTACCTGAAGCGCCTTCCTGAATTATTCAAAAAGAAATAACAAAACGACCAATATGAATCAGCTCACCCTTAACGACTCCTTTTCCGTACATGGCAAAGGTTTGCATTCCGGTTTGGAAATCACTGCAGTGTTCAATCCTGCACCTGAGAACACCGGCTACAAGTTCCGTCGCGTGGATCTTCCCGACGCTCCGGTGATAGAGGCAATCTCCGACAATGTGGTAGAGACCACCCGCGGCACCGTGATAGGCAAGAAAGGAGTTGTGGTATCCACAATTGAACACGCTATGGCAGCCCTCTACGCCGCCGGTGTTGACAATTGTATCATCGACGTGAACGGCCCGGAGGTCCCCATCCTCGACGGAAGCGCCATTGTCTTCGCCGACAATATCGAGCGCGTGGGTCTCAAGGAGCAGAACGCCGACAAGGAGTTCTATATAATTAAGGAGAAGACCACAATCAAAGATGAGGCCACAGGCTCCATGCTCACAATCTATCCCGACGATGGCTTCAGCGTGGAATGCATGGTGGAATACAATTCGGCAGTGCTTCCCAATCAGTTTGCCGTTCTCGACGATCTGGCTGAATTCCGTCAGGAGGTGGCGAAGGCCCGCACATTCGTGTTTGTGCGCGAGATTGAGAAACTGGCCGAGCACAATCTCATAAAGGGTGGCGACCTCGACAATGCTATCGTGATTTACGACGAGAAGGTGAGCCAGGAGCGCATCGACCATATCTGCGACATCATGAATGTGCCGCATATGGAGATCAACCAGCTCGGCTACATCAACCCGAAACCGCTCGTATGGGACAATGAGCCGGCACGTCATAAGGTAATGGATGTGATTGGTGACCTTGCCCTTATCGGACGTCCTATCAAGGGACGCGTAGTGGCTATCCGTCCGGGACACACAATCAATAATAAGTTCACACGCATGGTGCGCCATGAGGTGAAGCACACTGATGTCCAGGCTCCGGTATACAATCCCAATATCGCCCCTGTGATCGACATCAACGGCATCAAGAAACTGATTCCCCACCGCTATCCCTTCCTCTTGATCGACAAGGTGATTGAGATTGACAAGAAGCATATCATCGCGGTGAAGAATGTCACGGTCAACGAGCCCTTCTTCCAGGGACACTTCCCCGAGGAACCCGTTATGCCCGGAGTGCTCCAGGTGGAGTCGATGGCTCAGGCTGCAGGCGTGCTGGTGCTTAACTTCCTCGACGAACCCGAAAAGTATTCCACATATTTCCTCAAGATAGATAATGTGAAATTCCGCCAGAAGGTGGTGCCGGGCAACACTCTGCTGCTCAATGTATCTCTGATGACGGAGATCCGTCGCGGATGTGCGATGGTGAAGGGATATGCTTTCGTAGGCGAGAAGATTGTGTGCGAAGCTGAGTTTATGGCCCAAATCATTAAAAACAAGTAAATATTATGATGGGAAAGTATATAGACGTCCATCCTGACGCGAAAATAGGCAACAATGTTCACATCGGCAATTTTTCCACAATCCATGAGAATGTGGAGATTGGCGACAATTGTGTGATCCATGGCAATGTAACGATATTCCCCGGTGCACGCATCGGTGATGGTGTAACCCTTTTCCCCGGTTCGGTGATTTCCGCCATTCCGCAGGATCTGAAGTTCAAGGGTGAGGAAACTTACGCTTACATCGGCGACGGCACGGTGCTCCGCGAATGCACTACTGTGAACCGTGGTACGGCATCGAAGGGAAAGACCGTGGTTGGAAAGAACTGTCTTATCATGGCTTACTGCCATGTGGCTCACGACTGCCGTCTGGGCAACCGTGTGATAATGTCGAACGCTGTGCAGCTTGCAGGTGAAGTCCGCGTGGACGATGCCGCTGTGATTGGCGGTGGAAGTCTCATTCATCAGTTCTGCCACCTTGGCCGCAACATAATGCTGCAGGGTGGGGCACTCGTGAATAAGGATATTCCTCCCTTTGTGAAGGCTGCCCGTGAACCGATCTCATACGTAGGCCTCAACTCGATTGGCCTGCATCGCAATCACTTCACCGATGAGGAGATTAAGCAGATCAGCGACATCTACCGTGTGCTTTATCTGTCCGACCTCAATGTGACCAATGCAGTGAAACTGATTGTGGAGACCCTTCCGCACTCAGAATTCCGCGATGAGATTGTGGAATTCGTCACCAAGTCGGAGCGCGGCGTGATTCGCTCAGCAATCTGATATTCAGAATCTAAACGAAAAATATAAGAGGCGGCATTGAAGAATGTCGCCTCTTTTTCTTAGCAATTTCAGCTGTTTCAGTTATCTTAACTATTTGGGGATTTATCCGAATTTGGAGATTTTGCGGAGCTGGGGTTCGTTGATGATGCGGATGCGGCGGCCATCCACAAGAATTAGTTTTTCGCCTACGAATGCCGTCAAAGTGCGGATGGCATTTGATGTGGTCATATTTGAAAGGTTGGCCAGGTCCTCACGGCTCATATAGATTTTGAGGGTTGAGTCATCATCCTCATAGCCGTAATTGTCGGCGAGAAGAAGAAGGGATTCAGCCAGACGACCGCGTATATGTTTCTGCGTCAGATTGATGATTTTTGTGTCGGCACCACCGAGATTTCGGGAAAGTTCGTGAATGAAAAACATTGCAAGGTCATTGTTCTTGCGGATAATGCTCTCCACCACATTCATGGGAATGATTCCAAGCACAGAGGGTTCGAAGGCTGCCGAAGACGAGACATAAGGTTCATTGGCGAAATAGGCACGGTAGCCGAAATACTGCACAGGTCGGTAGAGACGGAGGATCTGCACGCGGTCGCCGATGCCGCTTTTGAAGAGTTTCACCTTTCCCTCAAGAAGACAATAGAGGTTTTCCGGCTGCTCATGCTCGGCATATATTATCTGATTCTTCTTATAGCGCTCATAGTGGAAATTGTCGGTGACAATGCGTTTTTCATCCGGAGTAAGCGCATTCCAGAGATCGGATAAATCATTCCCGATGATTCGTTCTAAAGTACTTTTCTTTATCATGATGCATTAGCCGGAACAATCTCCGGCACCTTGTCCATAGATCTGACTCAAATTCCGAGTTTCGAAGCTCATTTTGTCGCTCCTTCACCTCTTTAGAGCGTAGTGTGAGTACGCTCTAAAACATACTGTATGTTTTAGAACACAAATTTACAACAATATTTGATTACTTCAAAATTTCCTTAAAGAAATTTATCAATTGTCGCCCGGTGCAGGATTTTACACTTGTTGCCGGAATTTTCTTTGTGAGTGTTATTGCTTCTTGTTGCGCATGAATTTGCCATTGGCAGTGCGTGGAATCTGAGCGCATATAATTTCTTTGGGCACCATATAGCCGGGCAGTAATCTATGCCATTCCTTAATCAATCTTTCTTTCATGGCATCGTCAATCTCTACCGTTGTTTCCACAATCGCCACAATCTTCTGGCCCCATAAAGAATCAGGCTCCCAACTTATCATCAGCGGACACTGAACAGTGGGGCTTAATATGCGCTCCACCTCTTCCGGACTCACTTTCTTTCCGCCTGTGATAATCATATTATCCTTTCGGCCAAGAATCCGGAATGTGCCGTCAGGATTGATTTCAGCCAAATCATTTGTGACAAGCCTCTGCCATCCCTCGATATCAATGGCAATGCATCCGGATGGTGCGCCCTCTTTGTCGGGAAGTGTATGTGCGTGACTGCCGGAATCAATGCTGATGGTGATTCCGGGAAGCGGCGTAAAGGAATCAATGTCAGAAGCCACACGACGCAGAGCCACATGGGATGCAGTCTCTGTCATGCCGTATGTTTCCCAGGCATTGAATCCGCTTTTATCGATCCTTTCGCGAAGGGCATTAGGGATTGGTGAACCCCCGATAAGGATTACATCTACTTCAGGGAGTGAGGAGGCATTGTCGAGTATCCAGTGCATCTGCGAGGGGACAACGCTCAGCAAGTCAATCTTTTTATGAATTTGTAATAGTCCTTCGGGGCGGTTGCTCGGAGTTTCCCAGGAAAGTGAGCCATTGCTGATTTCACTTCTGACAGCCTGCATCTTACCGCCGATAAAATCGGGCGCAATGCAAGAATAAAAATGCGAGCCTTCGGGAATCTGAAAGAAGTCGATTGTGCGGCGAGCACTCGCAGCCATCTGCGATTTGGGCAAAAGAATGCACTTCGGAGTGCCTGTGCTCCCCGAAGTGTGGCATTCGATAAAGTCGCCCTCATTTCTCCACTCCTCAACAAATTCCGGATAATTCATACCTCTGACCTAAAGCCTATTCCTTATTACTTAATCTCACTCTCTCCAGTCGAGCCCGTTGAGCCAGTTTCGGTCGAGATGAAGGTCGGGATTGTAATATAGTCTGTCGCCCATCATATGGATTGGGGATTCTGCATTATTGGTGAAAAGAGCACCGGTGCCGAGTCCCTGCGGCATTGTAGTGCCGAGCGTCGCCACCCACTGGGCAAGAGCGTTCAGGCCGATATTGCTTTCGAGCGACGATGTGATCCACCATCCAATCTCGCGCTCCTTAGCCAGTGAAATCCATTCCTCCGCACCTGAGAAACCTCCGGTGAGCGATGGCTTAATCACGATATATGCCGGATGGATAGTGTCGAGCATCGAGCGTTTCTCTTCTGTGGTGAATTTGCCGATAAGTTCCTCGTCGAGAGCGATAGGGAGCGGGGACACCTCGCACAGGAAACGCATCAGTTCGGGAGTGCCTGCTTTGATGGGTTGTTCGATGGAGTGCACCCCGAGCTCATGGAGACGATGCAGGCGGGGAATGGCATTATCCATCGTGAAACCACCGTTGGCATCCACCCGGATCTCGAGTTGCTTGCGGTCGTAACGGTCGCGGATATATTGAATCATATCCACCTCTTTCCGCCAGTCGATGGCTCCGATCTTGAGTTTGATGCAATGGAATCCGGCGGTAAGTTTCTCCTCAATGCGGTCAATCATCTCCTCGAAACTCCCCATCCACACAAGGCCGTTGATTTCAATGCCTACCTGTCCGAGGATGAAAGGGGAGTTGAAGTAGATGCCATGGCAGCCGCCGGTGAAATCGCGGATTGCCTGTTCGAAACCGCTTTGTAGCGATGGAAACTTGGTAAGGTCGGTAGCCTTGCCGATGCGCACGTTGGCCTGCAGCTCCATCAGTTTATAGAAGAAGCGGTCGTCGGCCTCTGGGGAGAGACCTGGAAAAATCGCAGCCTCGCCGATACCGAACTGCGACGGGTCGCTCTCATCGAAAATGCGGATGAAGCAAGTGATCTTTTCAAGCAGCACTCCGCGCGATGTGCCGGCGGGCTGCTTGAATTTGAGAACGTAGGGAGCAAACTGTAGACGCATCGGAATCAGGGGAATTTGGGGAATTTGCTGAAATCCGGATCACGCTTCTCAAGGAAAGCGTTCTTGCCCTCCTGAGCCTCGTCCATAAGGTAATAGAGGAGTGTGGCGTCGCCGGCGAGCTGCATGAGGCCATGCTGGCCGTCGAGTTCGGCATTGAGCGATCGCTTCACCATCCTAATAGCTAATGGAGAACGCTTCATGATGGTTCGGCACCATTCCACGGTGGTCTCTTCGAGTTTGTCGAAGGGCACCACGGCATTCACCATACCCATCTCGAGAGCCTCCTGAGCAGAGTATTGCTTGCAGAGGAACCAGATTTCGCGGGCCTTCTTCTGTCCCACGCAGCGGGCAAGATAACTTGCACCGAAACCGCCGTCGAAACTTCCCACCTTCGGGCCAGTCTGGCCGAAGCGCGCATTCTCGGAAGCTATCGAAAGGTCGCACACCACCTGCAGCACGTTACCGCCGCCGATGGAATAGCCGTTCACCATTGCAATCACGGGTTTGGGAATGGAGCGAATCATCTGATGGAGGTCGAGCACATTGAGGCGGGGCACTCCGTCGTCGCCCACATATCCGCCGCGACCTTTAACATTCTGGTCGCCGCCGCTGCAGAACGCCTTGTCGCCAGCGCCTGTAAGCACAATCACGCCGATATCCTGACGTTCGCGGCAGATGCGGAACGCGTCAAGCATCTCCATATTGGTCTTCGGGCGGAAGGCATTATATACCTTTGGCCTGTTGATGGTGATCTTTGCTATCCCCTCGAACTCCTCGAAGAGGATATCCTCATAATCCTTTATCTTTTTCCAATCGTACATAACCAGTTGGTTTTATTCGTTTTCCGTTCTGTTGGTGTGAGGAGAGAGAAGGGAGATAAGGGCCTCAGGGGAACGGTCAGGGTCGGTGACAATCTCCAGAAGCATGTTTGTGCGGGTTTGCATGGCACATATAGCCCTGCGCAATTGGGTGCCTGTCTCGACGCGCCAATAGTCCCAGCCATAAGCGTGAGCGAGGCCCTCGAGCGGGAGTTGAGGTGCGGCGCATAAATATTCTTCGCGCATTGGCAACTCGCGCGTGGTACGGATGAAGCGGAATATTCCGCCCCCGCCATTATTTATCACAATGATATTCAGACGGCTCCCTTTTCCGATTCCTAAAATCTGAGGATTATAGGCAAACGACATATCTCCTGTGATGAGAAGCGTGGTGTCGCCGTAGGCCATCGCGCAACCAAGTGCTGTGGCCGAAGTGCCCTCGATGCCCGAAACACCACGGCAACCATAATATGCGTGAACTTTCGAATTGAGAGTGAGTTGTGCGTAGCGAATGGGTGTTCCGTTGGAGAGAAATACATTCAGACTTCTGTTAAGACCCGAGTCCAGAATCTTGAACGCTTCCAGATCGGTAAGTTGTTTTCTGGAACGCACGGGGGTGAGTATTTCGCTCTTTGATTTACTTCGGGCGCAAAACCAAGCGAAGTTGTAACTCTCGTTATAGTTTTTTGCCCTGCAGAATGGCAGTTCATTCTTGTGGATATAGGATGTGATGGCCGTGAAGAACGTAGCCGGGTCGCAGTCGATAGCGAGGCTCTTATGTTGGAAGCAGTCGATGCCCGGGGAGGAATCGGCGAGCGACCAGTGCTCCAGACCGTCGATACCGCGCAGATATTCCTTAAGCATCCGCGACACCAGTGCGCCCCCAATAGAGATCACTATGTCGGGACGCAGACTTGCATCATCTTTCACATCCTGACGGCAAAGCACATTATCGATCACATAATATTGCGCTTCAAGATTCAGATTGCTGCAGAGCTCCGCCATGGCCGTGACATTATAGAGATTGCAAAACGCCTTTACAGCCTTCTGAGTCCTTGCGTCTGGTTGCATAAAGCAGGCCACCACCATCACCCTCTTATAGGCCATTTTCTTTGCCAGTTCCTTTACCAGCTCCGGAGCAAGCATTTTCGATGAATTCTCGGTCTTGATGATTCTTGCAGCATCAGATTTGGTAGATCTCTTGCTCACCATGGCCCCGAGGGGATTATCGAGCTGGATGTTGATGTGCACGGGACCCTTTTTGCCATCGAGGGCACAGATCATCATCTCGTTGATCTTCCTGTTCACGAACCAGTCACCCTCGCTTCCAAACTCCGGGTTGGCACATTTGCTTGTGGAGAAGGGGAACGAGGGAATGTCGCATTCCGCCTTTACGACATGAGAAAGTGCCCCAGATTGCCGAAGAGTCTGCGAGTCATCTTGGTCAATCCATTGCGCCGGGCGGTCGGCCGTGATTACAATCAGAGGCACACACTGATAGAAGGCCTCGGCGATTGCCGGAGCATAGTTATAGAGCGCAGTTCCCGACGTGCAGCAAAGCGCCACCGGCTCTTTCGACACGAGCGCCATGCCGAGCGCCATAAATGCAGCAGTCCGCTCATCAGTAACCACGTGCTTCTCCAGACCGTCGCGTGCCGCCGCGCCGATTATCACCGGCGTGTTGCGACTGCCCGGAGAGATGATAATTTGCTTTACTCCATGACCCATAATCACGTCAAGAAGAATCCGCACGTAGCGGTTGGCTGTGTCCTGACGCGGCTCTTTCGGTTCTTCCTTAATTCCTGCCATAGAATGCAATTGTGAAAAAGGGTCTATACGAAATAGAGAGGATGATATCCGAGCAGGAAAGCGGAGGCAGGCATCCGCTTCTTGCCGCTGGGCTGAACCTCCAGAATCTCAACAATTCCATCGGAAGTTGCGGCAAAGAGTCGCTTGCCGTCAATCAACACCTGTCCCGGATTGAGCAACGTTTCCATATCTGGGGCGATGCGCGTCTCGAAAACCTTGATATCCTGTTTCTTGTCGGCCGCATCTGTCATTGTGGTAAATGCGGCAGGGTAGGGGGAAAGGCCGCGCACCTGGTTGTGCACATCCCTTGCGGAGCGGTGCCAGTCGATGCGGCAGTCCTCCTTGAATATTTTGGGTGCAGGGATAAACTCACCCTCCGGTTGCGGCTTCGACTGCAGGGTGCCGTTCTCAATATTTTTCACCGTCTCAATCACCATATCCGCGCCGAGATGCATCAGACGGTCATATACGGAACCCACATTCTCATTCTCTCCAATCTGAATGGAGCGGCTGTCGATGATGTCGCCCATATCAATCTCATGGTTGAGGAAGAAGGTGGTGACGCCGGTTTTCGTCTCGCCATTCATTATGGCACGGTTGATGGGCGCGGCTCCGCGATATTTAGGAAGCAGCGAACCATGCAGGTTGAACGTTCCGAGACGTGGCATTCCCCATACCACCTCAGGCATCATCCTGAATGCAATCACAATGAAAAGGTCGGCATTGATATCCTTGAGCGTGGCGATAAATTCCGGGTCGCGAAGTTTTTCCGGCTGCAAAACGGGAAGCCCCTGTTCCACCGCGTATTTCTTTACATCGCTCTCTATTATCTTATGGCCGCGTCCGCCCGTCTTGTCGGGCATCGTGACCACGGCGGCCACATCATATCCATTATCCACAAGAGCGTGCAGACTCTCTACTGCAAACTCCGGCGTACCAAAAAATACTATCTTCATCTGATCAATCGTCTGTGAAATGTTTAAGCACCTGACGGTAGCTGTTGAAAATCTTAGACTTCGACACAAAGCCGATATAGTGACCTTCGGAATCCACCACCGGCAGATTCCAGGCATTCGTCTTGTCGAAGGTCTCCATCACCTTGTCCATCGGTTCGTCTACCTTGATGCAGTCGGGCATCGCCGACATGAATCTCGACACATGCATCTTTCGGTAGAGGTCTGTGCGGAACATGATGTTTCTGATATCGTCGAGAAGCACCACTCCCTTGAAATAGCCCTCGTTGTCGGTCACGGGGAAGAGATTGCGGTTTGACACCGAAATCACATCCACCATCTCCTTTAGGCTCATTTCGGGATGCACAATCTTGAAATCCTTCTCGATAAGATTGTCCACTTTCAGCAGGGTAAGCACAGCCTTGTCCTTCTGGTGGGTTATTAGGTCACCGGCCTTGGCAAGACGCATGGTATAGATGCTATAGGGAGTGAAGCCCTGGATGGTGAAATATGCGAGCGTGGACACAATCAGCAGCGGGAGGAAGAGGTCGTAGCCGCCGGTCATCTCCGCCGTGAGGAAGATCGCCATCAGCGGGGCGTGCATCACGCCGCTCATCACTCCGGCCATACCCATCAGTGTGAAATTCTTTTGCGACAGGTGGAGTCCCGGGTCAATCTGATTGAGGATAAAAGCGAAGAGGAAACCCGTGAGGGCGCCCACGAACAGTGAGGGTGCGAATGTGCCGCCCACGCCTCCGGCTCCATTGGTGGCTGATGTGGCCATTGCCTTGGTGAGCGCCACTGCTCCGATGAAGAGCGCCAGGAACCACACATTGTCGCGGTCCACATAGAAGATAGTGCCATTCACCACATCGCCCACGTTGCCCTTCAAAAGTTCGTTGATAGTGCCATATCCCTCGCCATAGAGAGGCGGAAATAGGAACACGAGGCAGGCTATCAGGCTGCCGCCGATGATAATCCGGAGCCATTGCTGACGTATCTTCTTGAACATCGACTCCATCATGAACATCACCTTCGTGAAATAGTAGGACATAAGTCCGCACAGAATGCCAAGCACAAAGGCGTAAGGGATTCTGCTAATCATGAAGGGTTCGCTCTGCGAGAAGAAGAACTCGGCTGAATAACCCTCCATGATGTAGGCCACCGTGGCTCCGGCAATAGAGGAAACCAGCAGTGGCATCACGGTGGCACCCGTGAGGTCGAGCATCAGCACCTCGAGGGTGAAAAGCATACCGGCGATTGGCGCGCGGAATATTCCCGCGATTCCAGCCGCAGCGCCGCAACCCACGAGAATCATCAGAACCTTCGGCCCTAAACGGAATGCCTGGCCCACATTCGAACCGATGGCGGCGCCGGTATAGACGATAGGTCCCTCGGCACCTACCGAACCGCCGAACCCAATCGTGATGGAGGAGGCTACAAGCGAGGCATACATATTCTTCTTCTTCAGTCGCGACTTGCGGCGTGATATCGCATAAAGCACCTTAGTGACGCCATGCGATATATTGTCCTTGACGATATATTTCACAAAGAGGACTGTAAGAAGAATACCCACCACCGGGTAAACGAGGTAGAGCCAGTTGGCCCCGGTGGAATTCAAGTGGCTTGTGAGCAGGCCGGCGAAGAAGGAGATAAGAAATTTAAGCAGCTGAGCGGCAAAACCGCACAGCGTGCCGATCACAAGTGAAATCAGCAGCAGGAACGTCCGCTCCTTGATATGGTGTTCACGCCATATCACGAAGCGCATCCAAAGCGCCGTAAACCGATTATGTCTCTCTTTATAAGCCAACCTTATTCAATTATCAATTAGCAAGTGAGAACTTCAAATTCAAAATTCAACATTACCCTCACATTCCCTTGCCTCCAAAGATCGTCCGGATGGTATAAATCATTATCTTTATGTCGGTCTGGATCGACATATTGTTAAGATATATCAGGTCGAAGCGTGAGCGCTCCACCATCTGCTGCACGTTTGACGCATAGCCATATTTCACCATCCCCCAGCTCGTGATTCCCGGACGCACCTGAAATATGAGACCATAATATGGAGCTTTCTCCATAATCTGGAGGATATAATGTTCGCGTTCGGGACGTGGACCCACAAGCGACATATCTCCGCGCACCACGTTCCAGAACTGCGGCAGTTCGTCGAGTCTGTATTTGCGCATGAAGCGGCCAAACTTAGTGACTCTCGGGTCGTGGCGGCTTGAGAGCGACGGCCCGCAGGCCTCGGCGTCAGTACGCATCGAACGGAACTTATAGATGTTGAATGGTTTCTGATTTTTCCCTATGCGGGTCTGACTATATATCACAGGCCCTTTCGAACCCAATTTCACCATCAGGCTGAGCCACGCCATAAGTGGACTCAGAATCAGCAGGCACAGGGATGAAGCAAACACATCGAATGTCCGCTTGATATTTTTCTGGCATTCTCCCATTCGCGGCCGGGTGAGGTCCACAAGCGGAACGCCGAGGATATCCTCAAGCTGGATAGCATTCGTCACATAACTCAATGTGTCGGGTGCGACCTTCACCGGTATCCCGAGAGGGAAGAGCTGCTTTAGAAGATGCATCACAGTCTCATCGCTGCGGCGCTCCAGGGCAAGCACTATCTGGTCGATATTATGTGCGGAGCATACTTGTGTGATATCTTCAGGAGCCCAGGAGGGTAAGCTGTCGTCATCGCAAAATTTCTCTCTGGGAATCTCCACATATCCGGCCACATTATATCCCCACACCGAACCCGATTGCTGCAGGCGGCGACACACGCGGACCGCCACTTCGGAATGGCCCACGATGAGAGTGGTGTATTTCCAGTCGCCACGGCGTAATTTGCGTATAGTGGCGGAGGTGATTATCGACCGGCCGATGTAGACGAGCGTGAACATCAGTCCGAACAGCACAAGAATCGTGAGATAATCCTTGCGACGCATACCGCTGGAGTCGTTGATGAGCATCAGCAGATAGATGAGTCCCGAATTCAGAAGCACCGAATAAAAGGTGACAGTGAATTCGCTAAGGCGCGACTTCACAAGAGGTTGATTGTAATACCCCGAAATCGCATAGACCGCCATCAGGGCCACAGGCACGAATAACTGCTCGGCCAGAATTTTTGGCATTGCCAGAAACTCGCCGAGATTGTCAACAACCATCGCCGATTTCACGAAATAATAGCGGTAGATGTTGAAGAGAAGAAAAGCCAGCGAAGTGGCCACGAAATCCGTAACCACATATTTCGCCCGTTGCGAGCCCGGTGATGTTGACTTTCCTCTCATATATGCAAAAATAGCAAATTTATTTCAAATGTGGAATCGATAAAAGGATTTTTTATCAAAGAATCGCGGGAAGATGGTATAGAGGCAATCTCATCTTATCACTTTGACGAGACCGGCGTCACCCACCTTAATGATATTGCTGGGTTTTGCCCCTCCCTTCTCCTGACGTCGGAATCTTACCACATAGTCCACGCCGTCGATTATCTCCTTAGAAATTTCTGAGAACGTTGCCGGGGCGGGTTTGCCGCTGATATTGGCGGAAGTGGAGACCACAGGTCGGCGCAGACGCTCGCACAATGCGCGGGAGAATGGTTCCGATGTGATGCGGATGCCGGCCGAGCCGTCCTCGGCCTTGAGAGAGTCGGCGATGCCGATGGGGTGGTCGTATATAAGCGTGAGGGGATTCACGGCAACATCAATCAATTGCCACGCCACCTCAGGGATGTCGCGAACGGTGCGTTCCAGTTGGCCAACATTCCCAACGAGCGAGAGCATAGCCTTGGCATCCTCTCGCTGTTTGAGCTTATAGATTCGGGCAATCGCCTCCTCATTGGTGGCGTCGCAACCGATTCCCCAGATAGTGTCGGTAGGGTAGAGGATGAGACCACCCCGCTTAAGAGTATCAACCGCAGCCTTCAGATCATCAGCCTCATAGCGTTCCTGCTCCTGGCGCTCCTGGATTTCAGGGCGTAAAGCAACTTCTTTATTTATGTTTTTTCTTTCCGTTTTCTTATTTTCCATAGTAATTATTGAATAATTTTGAATTGTTTGATAGGGCAATCGCTCCGCGAATATCAATCATCCATCATCAATCATCAATCGCAAATGGTTTCCTCAATCTGTTGGCACTGACGGTCCCAGATTGCGCGTGAGGCATCGGAGGGCATGCGCCAGTCGCCACGTGGCGAGAGGCACACAGAGCCGACCTTCACGCCATCGGGCATGCAGGAGCGCTTGAACTGCTGCTGGAAGAAGCGCCGATAGAATGTGCGCAGCCACTTGATGATTGTCTTGCCGTCATATTTGCCGTCGAAGGCAATCGTGGCCATTGCATATATTTTAGCCGGGGAGAACCCGTTGCGAAGCACGGCATGGAGGAAGAAATCATGGAGTTCGTATGGTCCCACAAGGTCCTCCGTCTTCTGGTCGATTTCATCATTCTTGCCAGCAGGCAGGAGTTCGGGGCTGATGGGAGTGTCTATGATGTCAAGGAGGGTGGAGCGGAGTTGGGAGTCGTCGGTAAGGTCGGCATATGTCTCCACAAGATATTTCACAAGAGTCTTGGGCACAGACGCGTTCACGCCATACATCGACATCTGGTCGCCATTATAGGTGCACCAGCCGAGTGCGAGTTCGGAAAGGTCGCCGGTGCCTATCACGATGCCGTTGCACTTGTTGGCCATATCCATCAGGATCTGTGTCCGCTCGCGTGCCTGCGAGTTTTCATATGTCACATCCTTTTTCTCCGGATCCTGCCCGATATCCTCGAAATGTACTTTCACGGCCCTTCCTATGCCAATCTCCATTGAGGTGACTCCGAGGCGTTCCATCAAGAGCATGGCATTGCCGAAAGTGCGTTCAGTGGTCCCGAATCCGGACATCGTGATTGCTATTATGCCCTTGCGGTCGAGGCCAAGCATGTCAAACGCCTTTACCGTGACAAGAAGAGCAAGCGTGGAATCCAGTCCGCCGGAGATACCCAACACGGCCTTCTTGCAACCGATGGCGCGGAGGCGCGTGGCAAGTCCCCAGGCCTGTATGGAGGATATCTCCTCGCAACGCTCGCGCCGGCGCGATGGATTGCTGTCGACGAATGGATGCGGGTCTACCCTCCTATATCTGAATGCCGTGTCAATCTCTTTCTTTAATTCCAAGGCGCCGGTTATATCCTTGCTCTCTCCGCAATCTGCCTTGCAATATGTGGCGCCGGTCTCGATTATATGAGTGGAAATTCCGGACAGGTCAGGCACGTCGGAGAAGGAATTGTATCTCAACCTGTCAAGCCGGAGTTTTTCCACATCCGTGGCGGCGATTGCCTGGCATCCGTTCATATCGAAGCGTTTGGATTCCATCAGGACCTTTCCCTCTTCTGCTATGATGCAGTTTCCGGAGAAGCAGAGGTCGGTGGAGGATTCCCCTACGCCCGACGAGGCGTATACATATGCGCAGCGGCAGCGTGCCGACTGGTTGCGGATTAGGTCAAGGAGGTAAGAATGCTTACCGGTGCCTTCATTTGTGGCAGAAAGATTCAGGATGATGTCGGCGCCTCTTTTGCACAGTTTCCCGCTCGGAGGTTCAGGCACCCAGAGGTCCTCGCAGATTTCAGCGCCAATAAGTATGCCTTTATGGCTGAACATCATCCCGTCGCTAACGGGAAAGATCAGTTTCCCTGCCTGGAAAGCGCAGTCGAGGCCTGAGCCGCTGCTAAACCAGCGTTTCTCGTAGAATTCACCATAGTTTGGGAGATGAATCTTAGGCGATGCGCCTGTCACACGGCCATTGCAAATGCCGATGGCGCAATTGTATAACTTGGTGCCGCATCGCAGCGGGGCGCCTATTACCATCAGCGCATCGTGATTAGAGGTGGCTTTTGCGATTCTTTCGATAGCCTCATATGCCTGCTGAAGGAGTAGTTCTTGAAGGAAGAGGTCGGCACAGGTGTAGCCGGTGACGCAAAGTTCCGGAAATGCAATCACTTCGGCGCCTGCTTCCGTCAATTCCTGAAATCTCTTTATTATGTTGTCGGCGTTATGCATCACATCTCCGGGATGGATCTCCGGAGTGCAAGCAGCCACATTTATCAGACCGTAATTCATCATAATCAATAATTATATGCAAATTTAATAAACCATTTTTGAAAAATAAACGTTTTTTGAATGAAGTGCGGTTTTATCACCGTAGATAATTGCTGTCGCTTCGCACATCAAGGTTATGAACAAAGCTAAATTCCGATTTTTGTCCCGCATCGCAGTGGCGGGAATCATGCTTTTATCCACATGCGTAGGCGCCGTTGCCTCCGACCGGGGCAAGATGAAACTTGGCGTGATGGGTGGCTTTGCGTCGCAAAACACCAGCGGCTATGTTGGCGTGGATTTCCAGTATAATTTTTCCAATCACGTAAGGATAGCCCCGGATGTGGTGTATGTTTTCCCCAACAAAGAGAAGTCATCCTTTCTTATCGACGTCGACATCCACATTCCGTTCAGGGTGGCCCGCGGACTGGCGTTGTATCCCATCGCCGGCGCTCAATACAGTTATTGGAATTATCGCCATCACGACAATTATTCGCGCATTGGCCTCAATGCCGGCGCCGGACTCGAACTCTACATCACTCCGTCGCTGAAAGTGTCGCTTCAGGGAAAATATTCCTTTGCGAAAGATGCGTCGGGCTGCTATGCCGGTCTTGGCATAGGTTATATCTTCTAAGGGAAATAATAAACAAGCAGGCAAGATAAAAAGTAAGAGGCCGCTCCTCAGGGAGTGGCCTCTGCTATAGAGTGAAGATTTGGTCGGATTATTTGAGTGCCTCTTTGACTGCGTCGTTGGGCACCATTTCCTCTTTGAAGACATAAGCACCGGTCTTGGGGCTTCTCTCCATCTTGATGATTTTGCTGTATGTACGTCCCTCACCTTTCTGAATAGACGCAACGGTTTTTTTTGCCATGGGTCAGTGCTTATTTAATTTCTTTGTGGACGGTTACTTTCTTCAGGATCGGGTTGTATTTCTTAAGTTCCATACGACCCGGGGTGTTTTTGCGGTTTTTAGTGGTGATGTAGCGCGACATACCGGGCATACCGCTTGCCTTATGTTCGGTGCATTCGAGAATCACTTGAACGCGATTGCCTTTTGCTTTCTTTGCCATTTTGTGTGAGATTTAGAGGGAAAGGATCTTGATGTCTTTGAAATCGAGTACGCCATCGGCCTCTGCCTTTTTAAGGGCTGCGTTAAGACCGATCTTATTGATCGTGCGGAGCGCGCGGGTGCTCAGGCGAAGCTGGATCCACATATTCTGCTCTACCCAATAAAATTTCTTTGTGTGCAGGTTAACCTCGAATTTGCGTTTTGTGCGACGCTTCGAGTGAGACACATTATTGCCTACCTGCGCTTTTTTGCCTGTAATCTGACAAACTTTTGACATGGCTATGCTTGATTCTTTTTAATTTAACTTAAAGTGTTCTGACGCCATCTCAATCTCATATCATCGCTAAGTGCATCATTTTCAGCGACTTTCAAGGATGTGTCACAAAACATTTGCAAAATTACGACTTTTTTTGCTAACGTGCAAATTTTTCAGCCGATTATTTAACTTTAATCGTCATTAATTTCCTCCTGCTCCTTATAATTATTGCGGAGCATTTTGATGAGCATCACCATGGCATGGTTGGTGGCCGATTCAATCACGGTGTTCCGGTCGCCCTTGAAATGCTTAAGTTCGGAGGCCACTTTGTCGCCATATTTGGCTGCAATCCACACAGTTCCGACCGGTTTGAACTTGGTTCCGCCATCGGGGCCTGCGATGCCCGTGGTGGCCATTGCGCAGTCGCTTTGCATGAGTTTCGACACTCCGCGCACCATCTCGTCGGCCACCTGACGGCTCACGGCTCCATAGCGCCCTAAATCGCTGCGCGACACATTGAGCACCTTCGCCTTCACCTCATTGCTGTAGCTCACCACGCTCCCTAAGAAATATGAGCTGGAACCTGACACCTGGGTGATCTTATGGGCTATGTTGCCGCCCGTGCAGCTCTCTGCGCAAGCCACAGTGAGTTCCCTCTCGGAGAGCAGGTCGCCGAGCACCTGGCTCACGCTCTTGTCTTCGGTGGTGACAATTTCCTCGCTGAAGAGGTCGTGGAGCTTCTGCTGGTAGCGGTTCATCTTGAAGCGCAGGAGCTCGACGCCGGAATTCACGCCGGTCAGTGTGATATTGGTCACAAGATTATTGCTGTCAATCTTTATCTTGACAAATTCTGGAAGCTGCGATTCGAAATGCCGCATAAGGTTTTTGAGTTCCTCGCGGGTGTATCCGTAAATCACGATGTGACGCTGTTCCGTGGGGATTGCCTTCTTGCCTTTGGTGGCATTTGCCTTGCTGTTCTCTTTTTTGACTGGCATGGTTTCAATTATATTGTGACGCGGGCGAACGGAGAAGCCCCCAGGTCGCCGTATTCCTTATTTCTATATTTAGCGAGTCCGGCAATAGCCACCATGGCGGCATTGTCGGTTGTGAATTTGCGTGCCGGAATCCAGGCTTTTACGCCCAGACGTTTGCAAAGTTGCTCAGTGGCATTCCTTACTCCGGAATTGGCTGATACTCCTCCTCCGATTGCCACATGCCGCACGCCTGTCTGGCGCATTGCCTTCTCAAGAGGTTTCATCAGGATGTCGATGATGGTGGCCTGCAGCGAAGCCGCGAGGTCGGCCATATTGTTTTGGATGAAATCCGGGTCCTCCTTGATTCTGTCGCGGAGCGTATATAAAAAGGAGGTCTTGAGTCCGCTGAAACTGTAGTCGAGTCCCGGTATATGGGGTTTGGCGAATTTGAACCGTTTCGGGTCGCCCTCGGCTGCGAGGCGGTCAATATGCGGGCCGCCAGGATAGGGGAGACCCATCACTTTGGCGCATTTGTCGAACGCTTCGCCTGCCGCGTCGTCGATGGTCTGGCCCATGATCTCCATATCGCTCTCGCTCTTCACCAGTACAATCTGGCTGTTTCCTCCCGACACGAGCAGGCATATATAGGGAAAATCCGGCACGGGCTGGTCCTCGCTTTCCTTGATGAATTCGGCTAACACGTGGCCGTGAAGATGATTCACGTCAAGGAGCGGGATACCGAGGCCGATGGCCATACCCTTGGCGAAGGAGGTGCCCACATGCAGCGAGCCGAGAAGACCCGGACCGCGTGTATAGGCTATCGCGGAGAGTTCGCTTTTGTCCACTCCGGCCTGCCGCAACGCTTCCCACACCACAGGCACGATGTTCTGCTGGTGTGCACGTGAAGCCAGCTCCGGCACCACGCCGCCATATGCCTCATGCACCTTCTGGCTCGCTATTACATTGCTTAGCAGAAGCCCGTCGCTTATCACCGCGGCCGATGTGTCGTCGCAACTCGATTCTATTCCGAGAATCACAGTCTTGCCCATACTCTTATATTCTCTCTTATGAAATTATTTACAAATTTAGTGAAATTTCGTGAGATTTTACAATATTTGGAGTAATTTTGCATATGATTTGGATGCGGCCGGAATCGGTAGCCCATCTTCATTGAGCCTGTGAGAGCCTTAAAAAATACATATAGAGTGATTCGCTCGATACTTTTTGCCACCCTTGCGGCTGTGGCAATAGTGTTCGTCGCGCTTTATGTATTGGTATCGCTACCATCTGTGCAGCAGGCCATCAAGGGGCGTCTTGAGCGCGAGGCCTCTGATTTCCTCGGCGCTTCGGTCACGGCCCGCCGACTCGAGATAATGCCATTCAATGAGGTGCGACTTTCCGGCGTAAAGGTCCTTGACCCACAGGGCGCGAGATGCCTTGATGTGGAGCGGCTGGCTGCGGGAATAAGCCTTTGGCAGCTGGTGAAATCCCATAGAATCGTTATCACCTACGCAGAATTGATTGGGATGGATGCGCATATCTGGCAGAAAAGCCCCCATGCACCGCTTAATATCCAGTTTATCGTCGACGCCTTCAAGCCTAAGGACCGCAACAAACCGCCTGCGAAATTCGATATGACGCTTCATAACATCGTGATTCGAAATTCCAAGGCGACATTCGACCGCGTCTGGCTTCCGCGTAAGGGTAATGGGCGCTTTGACCCCAATCATATAGCCGTCAGTAAATTGAGAGCCGATGTGGCGTTGCCGCGCATTGCCAACGATGACTTCACCATCGACCTGCGCCGACTCGCCCTCCTCGAGCAGTCGGGCCTTGACCTCAACACTCTTTCTCTCAAAGCGCATATCACTCAGAATGAGATAGAGCTAAAGGATATTCTTATCAAACTCCCCAACAGCACTCTTAGTCCCTCCGACATCTCGCTCCCGATTGAGGGGCTGAAGAGGATAAAGGAGGCATTGCATGAGAATGTGTTGACATTTTCTCTGGACAATGCCACGTTAACCCCCTCCGACCTGTCGGCATTTTTTCCTGCCTTGGCACAGATGAATTACCCCCTTGATATCGATGCCGGCTTAAGGGGAAATATGAAGGAGATAAGCATTGAGAGATTGAGAGTATCCAATATGAGCGAGTCGCTGCAATTGAATCTTGCCGGCGACATCCATTCCCTCGATAATGTTAGGACATTGAATGCCAACATAAGACAATTGAATCTCAGGATACCGCGCTCCTTTCTGGAAACATTGGCGGGATTATTGCCGGCTTCAAGGAATGTGATCGACACATATGTAAGTCCACTTGGTGATATAAAACTCGAAGGCAAAGGTGTGTTCGATTTAGATGCCCGTATCGCGGATGCGGATATCTCGCTTACCACATCGCAGGTAGGTGATATAGACTTGAAGTGCTCCGGGGGCTGGAAGTCGGCTTCCGCATTCAATCTTGATTTCAATGCAAATTCGGATGGTTTCAGCGTAGGGAGTGTCTTGCCGAACAGCGGCATTGGGAAGGTGGCCTTAAGTGCCGAGGGAAAGTTGGCAATCCTTTCTCGCGACATCCAGGGCAATATGGCCGGAGAAATCAGAAGTATTGATTTCAACGGGGTTAATTTCAGCGGTGTAAAGATAGAGGCTGAGAAGATGGGCAAGGATGTGAAGGCGAGGATTGCGAGTGCCGACCCGCGGGCTAATGTGAAGGCAGAGGCAACGGCTATGCTCGACGGTGCACAATCGCATTATACTCTTACTGCCGATGTCGAATCCCTTTATCCATCGCTTTTTATCAGGATGCCGAAGCAGATTTCCGGTTTGGTGCAGGGCCGGATTCTAGCGGATGTGAGTGGCAACAGCATCGACAATGTGATGGGGTCGGTAATGATTCGCGACCTGAATATCGCGCAACAGGATGGTAAATCGCTGCGGCTCGATCGCTTTGATATAGGCTCATTCATCGAGGGCGCGGAGCGTCGCTATACTCTTGACACTGATTTCGCCACAGCCCATATCCAGGGCGATATACGCCCATCGGTTGTGGTGCCCCTGGTCAAGGACCTTGCTATGAACACATTGCCATCGCTCCTGTCAAAATCAGGTAATAATCCGCTGCTTTCTACTACCAGAAGCAAGATGGCCACAAGGCAGGAGCCCATTTCCAACGCCGGGAATCTCACCTTCACTATGGAACTAAAGCCCGAGAGCGATTTCCTGGAACATCTCAACCTGCCTGTACGGCCGTTAAGTCCCGTCACCCTTGCCGGAGTGCTGAATTCCGAGGAGAGGGTGCTCAGCGCCAGCATCGATGCGCCATATCTTCTGCAGGGTAAAAACAAACTCATCCGCAATTCCACAGTGGATGTCTCACTTTCGGAACTCTCCGGCGCCAAGGTGAATATCAACACGATTTATCCCTTGAAGAATGACGATGCGGGATTAGGAGTGTCAATTTCAGCGCTCAACGATCATCTGGATGGGAACATCAACTGGACAATGCAGGCCGACAGGAGCAACAAGGGCAACATCTTGCTTGCCGCCGACCTTTCCCGCAATCAGCTCACCCGGATGCCGGAGGCTACGGCAAGGATTCTCCCGGGAGATTTCCACCTCAATGGCGAGGAATGGAAAATCTATCCGGCAAATGTGCACTATGCCGAAGGCAGGATTGATGTCCGAGACCTCAAGATTCAGCATGCGGCGCAGTTTATCGATATAGGCGGCACGGTGTCGCCGTCGCCCGAGGATATGCTGCGGGTTGACCTCGCAGGAATAGACCTCAATTATATCTTTGACATTCTCAATATCAATTATGTCAACTTTGGCGGTGTGGCCACCGGAACGGCCGTAGCCTCTCAGTTGCTTTCCGGAGCTCCGGTGCTTGCCACGGACGGACTTCATGTCCATAATCTGAGTTACAACAACGCTCTTCTTGGCGATGCCCTCCTTGAGAGCCATTGGGACAACACCGAGAAGATGGTGGCCATAAACGCCGACATTGCCGACACGGCAGCCAATGCATCGGCGCGGGTGCGTGGCGGTGTATATGTCACCCGCGACTCCCTCTCTTTCGATTTCGACGCCAATCATATCAACGCCGAGCTGGTGAAGCCCTTCATGAGTGCCTTTACCTCCGACGTGAGAGGAAGGGCTACCGGGAAATTGCGCCTTGCCGGCACATTCAGCGACATCGACCTCCTCGGCAAGATCCATGCCGACACCCTCTCCATGCTTTGCGATTTCACCGGAGTGACATATCATACCTCCGGAGATGTGACTTTCGACCCCGGCAAAATCACCATCCCGAAATTGCGGGTTTTCGACAAATATGGAAATTCCGGCTGGCTTGAGGGAGTGGTTACTCACCGCTATCTCCATGATGCCTCATTCGACTTCAACCTGACAGACGCGCGCAATCTGCTCAGTTATGACACCCGCCCGTCGAAAGATGAATTCTGGTATGGAAGGGTATTTGCCTCTGGCAATGGTTCAATTAAAGGAGCGCCGGGAATTGTCACCATAGACATCAACATGACCACGGCGCCGAAGTCCAACTTCACTTTCGAGTTGAGCGAATCGCAGACCGCCGAGGATTATACATTCCTCACATTCTCCGACAAGCAGAAGGAGGCAATAGAGGTGGTGGATGTAGAGGAGACATTCGAAGAGAAATTCCGCAGAAAGATTACCACTGAATCAGGTGGCAATGAACTTTTTGCATTGAATCTCGGGCTCAAGGTCACTCCCGACATCACACTCAATATCATCATGGACCCTAAAGCCGGCGATAAGATTGTGGCGCACGGCCAGGGTGCGATCCGTATGGAATACAACAACCATTCCGACAATTTTGACATCTACGGGAAATATACCATCGACAACGGAACCTACAATTTTTCATTGCAGGAACTTATTCTGCGCAATTTCAAGATTGAGCCGGGCAGCAACATATCTTTCAATGGAGATCCGATGCGTGGCATCCTCGATATCGTGGCCTCCTATCGCGTCAACACAAATCTTACCGACCTTGACAAGAGTTTTGAGAGCGATCCCGACCTCAATCGTACGAGCATCCCGGTGGATGCACTGCTGAATGTGAAAGGCGACATACAGGCCCCCGACATCTCTTTCGATGTGAGGTTCCCGACGGTCACAGCCGATGTGGGCCGAAAGGTAAAGAGCATCATCTCCACAGTGGATATGATGAACCGCCAGATGATATATCTGTTGGTGCTCAACCGGTTCTATTCCCCCGAATATTCCGGAGGGGAAGGGCAGGGGGGCGAACTGGCCTCCGTGGCATCCTCCACAATTTCGGGGCAGATTCAGAATATCATAGGTTCGCTTACGGATAAGTTTACACTTTCGCCTCAGTTTCGTTCCGAGCGTTCTGATTTCTCGGACATAGGTGTGGATGTGGCATTGTCGTCGAAACTCTTTGACAACCGTCTGCTCATCAACGGCAACCTCGGCTATCGCGACAAAAGCACCTCGCAGACCACATTCATCGGCGATTTCGATATCGAATATCTGCTGAACAGAAACGGCTCGCTGCGCCTAAAGGCTTATAACCATTTCAACGACGCCTCATATTATTTGAAGTCTGCTCTGACCACTCAGGGACTTGGAATTGTTTATAAGAAGGACTTCGACAATCCGTTCCGTTGGTTACGGCCCAAGAAGCGCAAGCGTCCGGTGGTGAATCTCCCGAACGCGGATAAGCAGCTCAAGGGAAAATAATTTACGAAAATTATGGCATTGATAAATATAGAAGGGATATTTGAAAGAATCGGTTTCCGTCACAGCGGCTCCTTAGGGGTTGCCTTCAGTGGCGGTGGTGCGAGGGGATTCAGCCACATTGGCATAATGATGGCGCTGGATGAATTCGGCATCCGGCCCACGGTGCTTGCCGGCGTGTCGGCCGGCTCGATTGCCGCCGTGCTTTATGGCGCCGGTCTTTCTCCCCGCGAGATGGCCGAATGCTTCAAAGAGTCGTCGAAATTCAATAATTTCCGCGACTGGTCAGTGCCCAAGGATGGCATTTTCCGTCTCAATAAGTTTGCCAAACTTCTCGAAAGCTGGCTTCCTGTAAAGAATCTTGAGGAATTGAGGATACCCACTGTGGTGTGTGCCACAAACATGAACCGCGGCACGCAGGTGGCCTGGGGGAAAGGGGAGATTGTTCCCCGCGTGGTGGCATCTTGCAGTATACCCATCGTTTTCAAACCCGTATTGATTAATGGCGACCATTATGTGGATGGCGGTGTGCTCCACAATCTTCCGGCTTGGGCTATCCGCGACTATTGCAAGACCCTGATAGGCTGCAACTGCTCGCCGCTCGACCGCTCATATCGCTATAAGAGTTCCATACTCGACATTGCGATGCGTACCTTTTCTCTGGCGATAAAGGCCAATGTGCTTCAGGATATCAAACTCTGCGACTATCTTATCACGCCGCGCGATGTGCAGCACACTAAGACTTTCGACCTGAGCAGCATCGACAAGTGCATAATGCAGGGTTATGATTCAGCCTGTCAGCTCCTCAGCACTCTCGACCTTTCAAAATTTACAGGCAACCAATAATTGATGATTGATAATTGATGATTGATAATTGATGATTGATAATTGATGATTGACGATTGAATCGCATTTCTGAGACATCGAAGATTGCGTGTCGCCGGCCCAGGGCCGGGGAGGCTGTTCGCCAATAATTCAAAAGTAAAATCAAAAATCCAAAACGAAGATTGAGGATTAAATAATAATACAATTTTATCAGAATGAAAGAGAAACTTATCATATATCAGACATTCCCGCGAATCCATACCAACGCTTGTGAGAATCCGCGCCCCTGGGGCACATTCGAAGAGAATGGCTCCGGAAAATTGAACGATATCACTCCGCGTTATATAAAGAGCCTGGCCGACCTCGGTGTGACTTGCCTTTGGCTCACAGGCGTGATTGAGATGGCCACAAAGACATCTTTCCTCGATGGCGCCATACCGGCCGACAATCCCAATGTGGTTAAAGGGGAGGCCGGAAGCCCTTATGCCCTCAAGGATTACTATGATGTGTCGCCTGCTCTTGCAGTGGATGTGCCCCGCAGAATGGCGGAGTTCGAGGCCTGCGTGGAGAGAATCCATAAGGGCGGGTTGAAGGTGATTATCGATTTTGTGCCCAACCATACAGCGCGTGTGTATCATTCCGATTCGGCGCCAATCGGCATAAAGGATTTCGGAGCGGATGATGACATCACAAAATTTTTCGCACCCTCAAATAATTATTATTATATCACCAATCAGCAGTTCTGCCCAGATTTCAGCCTCTCGGCAGAAGGGCCACGTCCATACGTGGAATTCCCTGCCAAAGCCACAGGCAACGACTGCTTCTCTGCATTCTGCGGCAGAAACGACTGGTATGAGACCGTAAAGCTCAATTACGGCTATGATCCGGGCGACCACACCACGCATTTCGACCCTGTGCCCGACACCTGGCTCAAGATGCTGCATATCCTTCGCTTCTGGGCCTCAAAGGGTGTAGACGGATTCCGCTGCGATATGGTGTTCATGGTGCCGAAGGAGTTCTGGCATTGGGCCATCCCGCAGGTGAAACGCGATTTTCCCGACCTGATATTCATCGGTGAGATCTATGACGTGAATTTATATCGCACATTCCTTGATTATTGTGGTTTCGATTACCTCTACGACAAGGTGAACCTCTATGACACCCTTGTGGCCTTGGAGCGTTACAATCACAGTGCGGCTCAGTTGTCAAGCTGCTGGCAGCGTGTTGACGGCATCGGCGACTCGATGCTGAATTTCCTTGAGAATCACGATGAGGTGAGGTTTGCATCCCGCGAGTTTGCCGACGACCCCTCGAAGGTGACCCCCTTCCTTGTCACCGGTGCCATGATGTCGAAGGGGCCCTTCATGATATATTACGGGCAGGAACTCGGCGAGATGGCACATGACAATGAGGGCTTTGCGGGCGACAACAACCGCACCACCATCTTCGACTATTGGAGCTACGACACGATGCGCCGCTGGTGGAATGGAGGTCAGTGTAATGTGCGCCGTCTCACGGCTCACGAGAAATGGCTGCGCAATCTCTACCGCCGCGCCTTGCGTCTCTGCAACGAGCAGGCCGCAATCCGCGAAGGAGCATTCTTCGACCTGATGTATGTCAATCTGCGCCAGCCCGGATTCAATCCCCACCGTCAGTTTGCCTTCCTGAGATACACGGATGAAGAGATTCTTCTCTTTGTGGTAAATTTCGATGCAATGGCCGCATCTGTAAGCCTCAACATCCCAGACCTCGCTTTCGATATGGCCGGAATCGCCGAGGGTAAGTTGTCGAAGAAGGATCTTTTATGGGACAAAGAGGTAGATTTCAGTGTGAAAAGGGGTATGCCTGTAAGCCTCGAGGTAGGCGCCTACGGTGCCCTTATACTCCCCTTGCAAAAATTTAACACAAAAAAAGCGTCTGCAGAGTAAGAAAGGTTTTAAAATTTTTCATAATTTTGTAAGCAGAAAGAAATAAAGTAGAGATCGAACTCTAACCTAACAATATATACGCAATGAGTAACACTCTTCCGCCGATTAAAGTCTTTGCCGGCACCTCTTCCAGATATCTTGGAGAGAGTATCTGCAAGGAACTCGGCATCGAACTTGGCAAAATGAACACAGAGCGTTTTGCCGACGGTGAATTTGAAGTCGGATTTGAGGAATCCATCCGTGGCGCACAGGTTTATCTCGTGCAGTCTACATTCCCCACGAGCGACAATCTGATGGAGCTTCTGCTCATGGTTGACGCCGCCAAGCGCGCTTCTGCGGAATCAATCATCGCTGTGGTGCCCTATTTCGGCTGGGCACGTCAGGACCGCAAGGACAAACCGCGCGTTTCGATTGCAGCCAAGCTCGTGGCAGACCTCCTCAGCGTAGCAGGAATCAACCGTCTCATCACGATGGACCTTCATGCCGACCAGATCCAGGGTTTCTTCAATGTGCCTGTAGATCATCTCTATGCATCATCCATCTTTATTCCTTACATCGAGAGCCTCCATCTCAAGGAGATGTGCATAGCATCGCCCGATGTAGGCGGCGCCAAGCGTGCCAATTCATACGCGAAATATTTCGACGTGCCCCTCGTGCTCTGCCACAAGCAGCGTGCTAAGGCCAACGTTGTGGCAGCGATGACAGTGATCGGTGACGTAAAAGACAAGAACGTCATCCTTATCGACGACATCGTGGACACAGCCGGCACAATCACCAAGGCTGCCGATCTTCTGCTCTCGTTCGGTGCGAAATCCGTACGTGCGCTCTGCAGCCATCCTGTGATGAGCGACCCCGCCACAGAGCGCGTAAGCGAATCCGGTCTCTCCGAAATCATCTTCACCGACTCGATTCCATACGGAAAGGACTGCTCCAAGGCAACTGTGCTGCCCGTGGCTAAGCTCTTCGCCGACACCATCCGCCGCATCCACAACAACCAGAGCATCTCCTCGCAGTACCTCTTCAAATAAAAGAATCGCGGAGAGAATATAAATCAATTGACCGCGTGCGACACAAAGCGATAGCGATGTGTTGTGCGCGGTTGACAATATAATACAAATCATCATGAAAACACTCAGACTTACTCTTTTCACCATCCTCGTCGCGGCCACCGCACTCCTCTGCAATTCCCGCGACCTCGAGAAGGAGGCCTGCACAAGCATTATGATAAGCAAGGGAGCCTCCGCCGACGGCTCCGTAATCACCAGCCACACCTGCGACTCCTGGTATAGAACATGGATGCAGTCCGTAGCCCCCAAGGACTACCCGCGCGACACCGTGATGTCGGTCTATGAGGGACGCATGCATACAGAGTATCCCGAAAGCATGGACGGCGTCAAGGAGAAGGGAAAGATACCGCAGGCACGTCACACTTACCGCTATCTCGACACAGCCTATCCCTGTCTCAATGAGCGCCAGCTCGCCATCGGCGAGACCACATTCACCGGACGTGACACCCTTTGCAATCCCGAAGGGATGTTTATGATCGAGGAACTACAGCGCATCGCTCTTGAGAGATGCTCCACTGCACGGGAGGCAATACGACTGATGGGCGACCTCATCAAGAAATATGGCTATGGAGATTCCGGCGAATGTCTTACGATTGCCGATCCCAAAGAGGTTTGGATCTTCGAGGTGCTCGGTGAGGGTAAGAAAAAGAAGGGCGGAGTATGGGCTGCTGCCCGTATCCCCGACGGAGAGATTGCCGTATCCGCCAACATTAGCCGCATCGGTAAGATTGATCTCAACGACCCCGATAATTTTATGGCTTCAGATAATGTATATAGTGTGGCAAAAAAACTCGGGCTCTGGGACGGCAAGGAGGAATTCTCCTTCTGGAAAGCATATAGCGGAGGAAATTATTTTAACGAACCGAAAAACTATAGCGTCCGCGAACTCTATATCATGCAGCAGTTAGCGCCGAGCGCCTGTTTGACCGACACGCTTACTGAATTGCCTCTTAGTGTCAAGCCCGACAAGAAAGTGTCGGTAGAGGATGTGTCGCGTTTGCTTGCATCATATTATGAAGGCACCGACAAGAATCTCAGTGGCCGTCTTCTTGTGAAGAATCCGAAAAAGAAGAAAGATGATGGGGTCGAGGTGCCTGACAGCGTAGTGAGCGACCGCGCGAATCCCTGGATGCGACCAGATGAGATTGCTGTATATGAGGCTATGGGCGACACATTGATGCATAATATCCGCACGGTAAGTGTCAGCTGGTGTGCCTATTCCACTATTATCCAGTGTCGCGACTGGTTGCCCGACGCAGTAGGTGGAGTGGCATGGATAGCGCTTGACAATCCCGGTCAGTCGCCGCGTTTCCCTGTCTTTGCCGGCACCACCGAACTCCCGGACCTTCTGTCAGTGTGCGGACAGCATCGCAAGCGCGATGACTCGGCCCTCTGGCATTTCCGCAGTCCCAACCGCCTGGCCACAGTGCGCTGGGGAATAAGCCGTAAAAGCATGGAACCGGCCCGCGACCATTTCCTGCGTAAAGGTCTTGACGAGCTTCCCTCGCTGGAGCAGAGATATGCAAAGTTGAAAGAGGAGGGTAAGGAAGAGGATGCCGCAGCATTGCTCACCGACTACACCCGCGATTTCTTCGGTGCTGCAGTAAGCCGCTGGGACGAACTCGGCAACCGCAACTGGAAAGACAACTGGAAAGGATTTTGATTAATTTTGAATTTTGAATTATAGAAGTTGTCTAAACTAATTTTTATGGTAAGATTAATGAAGATTGCCATAAAGTTTACACATCTTCTGATTGTTTAGTTTACGTAAATTAGTTTAGACAACTTTATAGGTATAGGGCAGTCGCGAAGCGACTGCCCTATACCATATTTGCATAAGTATCCCATTTTTATTAACTTTGCAAAACTGATTAACCCTGTTAACACAAAACATGAAAAGACTCTGTTTCGCATTTCTCGCAGCAGTGCTGTGCGGCATTGCCCTGCACGCCGCTGCCCCTTCCGGCAAACTCCCTGTGATGGTGATTGAAACCAAAAACCATCAGGCCATCGACTCAAAGGAAAACTATGTTTCCGCCACCTATTATATCGACTCCAAAGGCGTGGGAGGGGTGGAATCCATCGGTTCGGCGCAGGAGCCCCTCCCGCTCAAAATCAAGGGCCGTGGCAACTACACCTGGGCAGCCTTCAACAAAAAGCCCTATCGTCTGAAACTGGACACAAAGGCTGCATTACTCGGTATGGAATCGAGCAAGCACTTCGCCCTCCTCGCCCATGCCGACGACAACCATGCCTTTATGCGTAATCTCACGGGTTTTGAGGTGAGCCGCATGGCCGGACTTCCCTGGACACCTGCCGACCAGCCCTGTGAGGTGATTCTCAACGGCGACTACATCGGCCTTTATTTCCTCACAGAGACAATCCGCATGGACAAGAAGCGCGTCAATCTCTCAAATCCTGACGATGCTGTGGAGGACTGGCTCGCCGCCAACCCTGGCAAGACGGTTGCAGATTATCCATTTACTGACGAGGATTACACAGGCCCCTGGCTCGTGGAAATCGACAATACCATCGATGAATGTCAGGTCGAGGTTCCCTCGCGTCAGCAGGAGGGCGCCACGCTTTACGTCACCCACAAGTCGCCTGAAGACTATGTGACCGACGCCCATCGCAACTGGTTGATAAAGGAGATTGATGAGATCGACCGTCTTATCTATGCCGATGACAACGCGAAGGGTGCCTGGCTCGATAAGATTGACCTGACAGATGCCGCAAGATTCTTTGTGGTAAACCAGATAATGAATAATTATGAATCCTACCACGGTTCCTGCTATCTTTCGAAGGATAAGGGTGCCTCGGAGAAATGGCACTTCGGTCCGGTGTGGGATTTCGGTTCAGCATTCCAGGAATCGCGCGACCAGACGAAGTGGATCTGGGATAGCCATTATGTGCAGCACTGGATAGAAAATATGTGGAACTGTGAGGCATTCCGCAATGAAGTGAAGCGGATATTCACGGAAATGGATAAGGAGGGTTTCAAGCGCCTCTACGACTATCAGAACGCATTTGCTGCCCGCATAGCCGAGGCGGCGAAGTGCGATGCCGAGCGCTGGCAGAGCGACGGCTACGGAAACGCCGATATGCAGACACCGCTGGAATCCGTGCAGAAGCAACTTGCGGAGTCAATCCAGAGTTTTGGATATAAACTCGGTGTTGAGGGTTACACTCTTCCCGTGACCGAACCCTCCACCGACATCTATCTGCGAGGAAAGATGACTAACTGGGACGCTCCCGAGGTCACTAAGTTTACTAAGATTGGCGATGGCATATATGAACTTAAACTCGACGTGTTGAGTGATGAATTCAAACTTGCCGGTCCGGAATGGGGTGTAGGCAATGTGGATTACGGTTACAACGGCGAGGCGTTCGAACTTGACAAAACCTATACGCTTGTGAATCCCGGAGCCAACATGATGATGAAGGATGGAGAGGTGAAGGATGTTAGGTTGCTCTTCGACTGGAGCAATAAGACGTTGACGGTAAGTCACACCTCAGCAATAGGCATCCTCCCCGCCGAGGAAGTATCAAATGAAGCCCCCGAGTATTTCAACTTGCAGGGAATGCCGGTGTCGCATCCCGAAAAGGGAGTGCTTTACATCATCCGCCAAGGCGGCAAAGTCACCAAATCCATCGCGAGATAACGAAGGAATTCGAGGACACTCCTCCCGGACAGTAAGACCCCATCCCACAAAAAATGTTAACGCAGGGGTCGCAGATGTGCCTCATAT
>CAJLTZ010000008.1 GCA_905209725.1 uncultured Muribaculaceae bacterium | reverse complement strand
CTCCTGTCCTCCTGTCCTCCTGTCCTCCTGTCCTCCTGTCCTCCTGTCCTCCTGTCCTCCTGTCCAGACATGCTATGCTATGCGCTTTCGTTACGGACGACGGGGACGTCGTCCCTCCCGGACTTGTGGCAGCAGCGTTGGGAACGCGAAGCGAAATAGCGAGCTCTGCCACCTCGGCGTGCTCGCGCCTTTTATCAGCGACAATTTCAGCAGCATCGGCAAGATCTTCTCTGCGCCTCTGCGCGTGATGAATTTGAGGCTGGGCGGCTTTATAGATTCCTGACATTCAGATATATAAATCGCGCGCAGAGGCGCAGAGATATTCTAACTCAAGTCAACTATCCTTAGGGTTAAGTTCATTTTTGGGTCAACTAAAATCCGAAATAATTCGCAAAAGTTGAGCGGGACTGCTGTGCTTGCGCGCGAGTACGCAGAGGAGGCAGAGCGCG
This sequence comes from uncultured Muribaculaceae bacterium, assembly GCA_905209725.1. GTDB lineage: Bacteria > Bacteroidota > Bacteroidia > Bacteroidales > Muribaculaceae > Lepagella. Next base: position 41,121 of record CAJLTZ010000008.1, on the reverse strand, counting down.
CTATTTCGCTTCGCGTTCCCAGGCATTTGACAAAGGGGATCCTTAACTTAACCGCATTGGCGACGTCCTCGTCAGCCCTCAGCAGGTATTTTTCTACTACTATGACTATGAAGACGACATCTCACGTTAGCTGCCGAACCTGATGAATATTATGGCAATCAGAACACGTAAAACCACACTCATCTTACCGTGTAATCGGGGTGTCATCATCTTTATTGATTGGATAAACTGGGAAAAATTAGTGACAAAAGACTGTCTCTGTAAGTATTGAATATTGAATATTTTTTAGGTGACTGTTTTGTATTCTGGTAGGCTTTCCAGATATTCGAGTTCAAATACAAGTCTGGGGCCGGTATTATTACACTCCGGATGAACCTCCGCTTTTGTCCCAATCCTTGCGATTCTGATTAAATACAGGTCTCTTACATCTGCCACTCATGTAGACGCAGGGGGCTCATATGTACCTCAGGTTCGTTATTTCAGTCGGTCTATGATTCTAAAGAAGTCCGGAGAGTTTTAGGAGTCAAAAATATAGCGCTATTAAATGTGATAGCCTGCGACATTCGATAGCGTTTAGTGGATGGAATTTTACGTTTTTAGTGCTTAGATTTGAAACTACAATCCTGATATATTAACATTATTTAGTCTTATTTAACATTCGGGGGGGGTAAAAGTGAAATTATATTTAATTTTGCAGTGTTAAGGATGTCACGCAAATTGGTTTATGCACATTTTAAGTATATTTTGTGTGAATCCGGAAAGTACCGATGGAGGCATCGTGACTGAGTGGTGTCATAATTATCAGAACACATTTAAAACTAACAATAATACAATAGCAATGAAAAAGATTTTCCAACTAATGCTGACTTTAATGGCGCTCATTATGGTCAGTTGCTCTACAAATGACGACCCTGACAATGGTGAGGCTGTGAAACCTGATGCCATAGTAGATGACCCCACCGGGACTATACTACTCAGCATGAGAAACGGCAATAACGGCGATACGAGCCTTGATGGACTCAGAATTGGCAAGGATGATAATTTCACAGGCGGTTCAGATTGGATGATTGCATCAGTTGGAGCTGTCCGCGGACTCGGCAACGTTTCTTCTATTCCGACCTCGGGATGGAGCGGCAAGGTTGCAGTTGTGCCGGGAACGGGATATGTGGCTTATAATCGCTATACCGATACATACTATCGGCTCTTTGTGGTGGATTATATCCAGGCTGCCGGCAGTGGGGGCATTATTGGAGCGGATGTAAAATATCAGAAACCATTCAGGGGAGAAAATCAGGCACTTAAGCCTGACAAGAGCGCTGTGGCTTTTTCAGGCGAAGGTGGTACTGAGCAGGTCATTTTCGAGAACACCAGCATAATTCCATTCGAGGTGACAAGTTCGCAGGAATGGTGTACTGTTCGGAAGGCTTCAACGCGCAGTGAAAGTTTTCTGTATGATGCCATAACTGTAACGACGGAAGAAAGTCTGTCGGCAAAGGATCAGACAGCAGAAATTACAATCAAGACTTTATACGACAAGGAGGTTGTAATCACAGTGACACGGAAAGCAAGGGGGGCCTTTATCACTCCTTCACAATCTGAAATCGGATTTTTTAATTATAATCATGAGCAGACGGAATTCATCAGTGTGTTCACGAATGTCGACACATCCGACATAAACATCACTACTGATTCATTTTGGCTTAATGCGAAGATTGAGGACAAGGCTCTGGCACCGGTCAGAAGAATAAATTTTGTGGACGGCAGACCCCAGACGCGTTCTCTTCTTGAGAACCCGGTCAACAAGACTCTTGCCATAACATGTCAGGCAAATGGAGGAGAAAGTAGAGAAGGGAAGATTACACTTAGCAGCGGGAATGTAAAAGCGATTGTCAAGGTGTCGCAGGAAGGTTCCGGTTTCAGAATCCTTGCCAATGAATTGAATTTTGATGCGGATAAGGAGTTGAAAAAGGAAATAGGTTATCACGCAGGCAATCTTGAAAATTATTACATAGAGTTTGAGTATGAGGATGGTTGCGGTGAATGGTTGTCGGCGAAGGTTGAGGACTATCGAAATATTTCATTTACAGCCAAGGTAAATCCGGATATAAAAGAACGCTCAGGAAAGGTAAAACTGGTTTACAACAAACCAGGATATGAAAGGTTGGAGCTTGCTGCGGTGAACGTTGTTCAGGCCGGCATGAAATATGAAGACATGAATCTTTATTTCAACCGTGAAAGTCAGAACCTCACATTAACTTATCCGCTTCCTGAGGGTACGAAAGTCACCAGTTCGGAGTCGTGGTGCACGGCCACTCCATCCGGAGAGACCCTTATATTCCGAATTGGTGAATCTGATGTGAATCGAAGTGCCATAATCACTTTTAGCGGAATCAGTGCGAAGATTTATGTGTCGCAAAGTAAATATAAAGTGGGAGATGTATACTCTGAAAATGGCATTGAAGGACGAGTATGTAGCATGATAGAAGGTGCCGGCATAGTATATAAATTGCTCGGTTATGCTGCTTGGTCTGCCGAGAATGTTTACTTGCAGGATGTGTCAAGTCCTGATAATGGTGTGTCTAATATGGAGGCTGTGATGAAAATACCCAACTGGCAATCGTTATATCCCGCATTTGCGGCAGTGGCGCGATTGAATAATTCGTGGTATTTCCCGGCAAAGGATCAGTTGATTGTAGGCTCTTCTGTTATACAGCAATATGCTGGAGAGGACGGATATTCCGATAATGCTTGTTGGTCGTCTACAAATTATAATGTAAACACAGCTTATTTTTGTGCAGATGGGAACACCAGTACTAAGCATAAGGACGCCAAACTCCTTGTAGCTGCTTTCCATGATTTTTCATACAACTTTAATAAATAATAATGCCATGAGACAGAAAAAATTATTATTACGAGGAGTCGTTGCAGCAGGCTTGAGCATCATTGCAATGACGTTGCAAGCCGAAAATCCGGAAGTCTGGATCATTGGAGAATTTAATGAGTGGAAAATGCCTGCCGGAGCGGAAAGCAATGGAGCATTGAAACTCCTTAATAGCGACGGCGAAAATCCGGGCGATTATTATGTAATGTTCTATTCATCTGAAATCAAGCCGAAACTGGTGTTTTATTATAAAGATCCTGAGAGCGGCAAAGATTTGTATGCGTGCGGACCTGGATTCCCTGTCAGTTTATTTAGCACGACAAGCGAAAGGGGATATGCAAGTTTTGGTGCTGTTCCGGTAGTTGTAAATGATTTGGAATTTGCAAAAAATAATCCTTATGAGGTGTTGGATGCGGAAGATAATTATGGGCAGTGGGTTTCATTGTTTTACTGGGATTCAGAAAACGGGGTTCCTAATATGGCGGGACTGGGGTGGACCAGTGCACCTTCCGGAAATCCACTTACATCTTATAGTCAGAAACTGTGTATAGAGTCAGAACACGGAGAAATAAAAATGGACTATGATCCGCTTAAGCACTATAACGATGTTTATGAATTCAGCATTGCTGAAGACTGTAGGATTCATCTGGAGGTGGGTGTTAATTATTGGTCGTGTGATCAAGGATTCACCCCTACACTTAATAGCTGTTCAGAAAAGACGTTTCATATCGGGTCGGCAGGCGTTGGAAATCCTATAGAAATTAATTGCAATGCTCCGACTAAAGTGACAGTAAATGTCGATAAAGTATTGCATTTGATGTCCATCGAAACAAAGCCTGAAGATTTAAACGAAATTGATTGCATATACCTCTTAGGATATAACAACAATTGGGCACAACCTTCAGAAACAAATGCCAGTGTTTTCAAAATATTAAACCGTGTAGGGCATGGTGTATACGAAGCGGTTGTCGATTTTCCAGGCGTTGCAGATGATAGCAAGGCATTGTTTAGATTCAAAAGAGGGTTGGACGGTATAATGAATAATGACAATCTCGGTTCTGCTCTGTATTCCGGCATTGCCCCGGTGGAATTCAACAATGATGGGGAGTATGAATGCCCAATAGTATGGAATGGATTGGGAAACTGGCAGTTCACAGATTGGGGGCTGGCAGGTAAGGTGCTGATTCGAATTGACCTAAACAGTCTTACAATGCATCTCACAAATATGGATATAAATGGGCTGGAATCAGTGGATGAGGAAGAATGTCTCTTCAAATACTATAATATGCAGGGAGTGCCTGTGGACAAACCTTCAGAGGGAATTTATATCAGGACCAATGGCGTGAAGTCAGAAAAAGTAAGACTCTGAGTAATCGATAGATTCCAAAAAGTCGGATAAGGAAAACTCTCCAATAAATTAGCCTCTGCAATCTTATTGTTGCGGAGGCTATTAGTATACCATCTCAACGAATCTATGTTAGAACTTTTGCTATTCGAAGAAGCGGTTCTGGCGGAGGTAGCGCATCAGGGTGGCGGAGAACTGCTCGGCTGCCTGGCGGGTGTACCTTATGTCGGTGAAGACCTGGGCAAGCGTCTCTTTGCCGTTCTCTTCAATGAAGCCTGCCGATTCTGGCAACGCCTCGAGCGATGCGTAGTCCTCGCGAATGCGGGCGTCGTCGGCTTCATTATATTTCTCCATATGCAGCACGGCGTCTGCCGGCAAGCGCCAGGAGGGTTCTCCTTCCGTGTCGGGCCAGCCTAATGCAAGCGTGATGATGGGCACAACTCTCTCGGGCAATTCAAGCACTTCGGCTATATGCGGGGCATTGTAGAGCGTGGTGCCGAGGAAACATCCGCCCATCCCCATCTGCTCGGCGAGTGTGCAGGTCTGCTGGGCGAAGATGGAGGCATCCAGAAAGGCTGCGAAAAACGACTGCGGATTCTCAAAACCGGGTACTGCGGCGCCCAAGCGACACCAGTGCTCGAAACGACGCAGGTCTACGCAGAATGTCAGCACTACTGCGCAGGATTCCACGCATGGTTGGCCGAAGTGGAGAGGGGAGAGGCGGCGCTTGCCCTCGGCGGAGCGCGTGGCTACCACGCTATACCATTGCATGTTGCCGGTGTTGGGGGCATGGGATGAGGCTTCGATGAGGGAGCGGAGCTCGGCGTCGGTGATTTCGCGGTTGCTGAAAGTGCGCACGGTGTGGCGGTTGCGGAAAAATTCAAGTGCTTCCATCTTAATCTTGTTATAGTGCAGTCGCACCGCGACTGGCGGTGGGAGAGATTCCTCTTTGGTGTTATAAGGGCGGCGGGATGCCACCCCTCCAATTTTTTCGGGGCAAAGTTATCAACATTTTTCTTATTTCGGAAATCTGGATTTTGTTTTTTGCGGGATTTTATCTATTTTCGCACATTAGACCCAATAATGCGCAATCAAAATAGCCTATTGGGCGACCTGACTACAATGAATAGAATCGGCAAATTATATTTCAGATACGGCACGATGGGAAGCGCCAAGACCGCCTTGCTTCTCACCACCGCATATAATTTCGAGGAGCGCCAGATAGCCTACCGCTGCATGAAGCCGGTGGTCGATACTCGCGACAATAAAAATGTAATCCGCAGCCGCATCGGCATAGAGCGCGAGTGCGCGTGGATCTATCCCGACACTAATCTCTTTGAGATGGTGAGCGGAATTGCCGCCGACGATCCCGACCGTCCGGAATGGATATTGGTCGATGAGGCTCAGTTTCTTACCCCTGAGCAAGTGGACCAGTTGGCCCAGGTGGTGGATGAATATGGCATCAATGTGATATGCTATGGCCTTCGCACCGACTTCCGCACGCATCTCTTCGAAGGGTCGCGCCGTCTGCTCGAGATTGCCGACACCATCGACGAAATCAAGTCGACCTGCACATGCGGCCGCAAGACCATAGTGAATGCCCGCGTCAACAGCCTTGGGGAGATTATCACAGAGGGCGCGGTGGTGGAGATTGGCGGCAACGACCGCTACATCGCCGTGTGCCGCCGCTGCTGGCGAAATAAGCGTGTGGAGCAGAGCCGCAAGGGTCGCCTGCCACTTGATATGTAAACCTGAAAACTAACCTTGAATCATAATATCATCTGAATCAAAATGAATACTGAAACAATCGATAGGATTATAGCTTTGATCAAGCGCGAAGTGGTGCCTGCAATCGGATGCACGGAGCCGGCCGCAGTGTCGCTGTGTGTGGCACGTGCCTGCGAAACCCTTGGCACTCTTCCTGAGAGCATCGACGTTCTTCTCAGCGGCAACATGATAAAGAATGCCATGGGCGTGGGCATCCCCGGCACCGGCATGATTGGCCTGCCTATTGCCATTGCGCTCGGTGCGATTGTGGGCAAGTCGGAATATGGCCTCGAGGTGCTTCGCGACGTGAATCCCGATGCGCTTGAAAAGGGCAAGAAATATATCGATGAAAAAAGAATACACGTGGGGCATTTCCAGAATCCACCGAGCAACCTCTATGTAGATGTAACCGTGAAAGCCGACGGGCACACGGCCCACGCTGTGATTTCGGGCGCCCACACTCAGTTTGTGCTGGTGGAGCATGACGGCGAAAAGCTCTTCGAATTCATCCCCGACACCTCTTCCGCCGCCTCCGACGACGTGCAGCTCAATGAGAATACCGTCTATGATTTCGCCGTCAACGCCCCGCTCGACAAAATTCGCTTCATCCTGGAGGCAGGGACGATGAACAAGCGCGCAGCCGAAGTGGCTCTGTCGGGCACCTACGGCCATTCGTTGGGAAGCGTGATCCGTCACCATGGCATTAGCATCTTCGGCGACACGCCGATAGCCCATATGCTGTCGCTCACATCTGCGGCCTGCGACGCCCGCATGGGTGGCGCGCCCATCGCCGTGATGTCGAATTCCGGATCGGGCAACCAGGGCATCACCGCCACACTGCCTGTGGTTAGTTACGCAGAGGAGATTCACGCCTCCGAGGAGCAACTGATCCGCGCCCTTACCCTCTCCAGCCTCACGAGCATTTACATCAAACAGAGCCTCGGACGCCTCTCGGCCCTCTGCGGATGCGTGGTGGCATCCACGGGCGCCTCGGCCGGACTGGTGCTTCTGATGGGCGGCGGTTTCGAACAGGTGTGTGCCGCCATCAAGAACATGGTGGCCAACGTGACCGGCATGATTTGCGACGGAGCCAAACCCTCCTGCGCCATGAAGATCACCTCGGGGGTGTCGAGTGCGATGATGTCGGCAATGCTGGCCATGAACGGCAAGTGCGTCACCTCGGCCGAGGGAATCGTCTGCGACGATATCGATGCCACAATCCACAATCTCACCAGCATCGGTCGCGAAGCGATGAATGAAACTGATCACGCCGTGCTGAACATGATGGTTGAAAAATAGTTATAAATTTAGAGCCATGAAAAAAAGCATTCTCGCCATATTTGCAGCGGCTTTGCTCATGCTGGCACCCGCGTGCCGCAAGGAGTCGAGCCTGCGCGTAAAACTCCCTGAGAAATTCGAGGGGAAGACAGCCCAGCTGATGAATTATCTCGACTCCACAGCAATGGATACGGCCGTGGTGCGCGACGGCTATGCCGAATTTACAATCACCGACCGCGATGCGCTCGCCGAGGGACGCCTGATGGCTGTGGCTGTGGATGGCAGAATGAAAGGCTACTATATCGCGGAGGAGGGTAGGGCCGAGATTGGCGATTCCACATCCACGGCCAAGGGTACGCCCCTCAACGACCGCTTCTCCGCACTCGTGAGTTCTCTCGATTCCATCGAGGACCTCGACGACATGGCTGCCTATACCCGCTATTCCCTTGAGCAATATAACGCCAACAAGGATAATGCCATCGGCGACTTCTTCGGAGTGGAATGGCTGAAATTTGCCGAACCCGCCAGCGTGGACAGTCTGCTTAAGCTTGCGCCGGAGAGATTTCGCGAATCGACGCGCGTGCGCCATTATGCCAGCTTCGCCCGCCACCGTGCCTCTACGGCCCCCGGCATGAAATATACCGACTTCGCCGGCGAAAGCAAGGATGGCAAGAAGATGATGCTCTCGCAGCTTGTGACGCCCGGCAAATACACCCTGGTCGACTTCTGGGCAAGCTGGTGCCCATATTGCATCAAGGAGCTCCCCGAACTCAAGCAACTTCTCAGCGACTTCGGCTCCAAAGGCTTTGAGATTGTGGGTGTGGCTGTGCGCGATCTCCCCGAGGACACCAAGGAGATGATGAAGAAAAAGGAGATTGGCTGGGGGGTGCTCTATAACACACAGAAGGTGCCTTACGAAATCTATGGATTCTCCGGAATCCCCCATCATATGCTTATTGGCCCCGACGGCATAATCATCAGCCGCGGAGAGAATGCGGACGCCATCCGCAAGCGGCTTGAGTCAAGTATTAAGTCAGAGTGATGTGGAGTTAGGAGTGGGGTGTTAGTGCTTTAGTAATAATAAAATCGTGTGAGTAAGAATGAATAAGGAACAATCAGTGAATCTCCTGCTGGAGAAAGCAATCATAAAGTATTGGGACAATCTTGCCCTCTCCGACATGGGCGGTGTCAATTACCGCTATAAGGATGTGGCCGAGGCTATCGAGAAGGTGCATATCCTGTTTGAGGGAGCCGGTTTAAAACCGGGCGATAAGGTTGCCATCTGCGGCAAGAATTCATCCACATGGGCTGTGGTGCTTCTTTCGTGTCTCACGGCCGGAGTGGTGGCAGTTCCGATTCTGCACGAGTTCAAGGCCGACACTGTGCATCATCTCATCAACCACAGCGAGGCGAAGCTCCTCTTTGTGGATGCCGCCATCTGGGAGAATCTCGACGAGAAACTCCTTCCCGGACTTACGGGTGCCCTTTACATCAGCGAGTTCGGTATGCCGCTCTCCCGCAGCGAAAAACTCACCGAAACGCGCAACAACCTAAATGAATATTTCGGCAAGAAATATCCCTACAGCTTCGACAAGAAGGATGTGAAATATCACGAGGATATGCCCGAGGAACTGGCGATTATCAACTATACGTCGGGAAGCACCGGAATGTCGAAGGGTGTGATGCTGCCTTACCGCAGCATCTGGAGCAACCTTCGCTTCTGTCTCGACAACCTCACCTTCCTCAAGCCGGGCGACGGCGTGGTCAACATGCTTCCCATGGCTCATCTCTATGGCCTCTGCATCGAGTTGCTCAACCCCATCTGCCACGGCTGTCACTGCAATTTCCTTACCCGTCTGCCGTCGCCGAAGATTATCCTGAAGGCGTTTGCGGATGTGCGTCCGAGGCTGATTATCACGGTGCCCCTCATCCTTGAGAAGATTATCCGCAACAAGGTGTTCCCGATGCTCGACAAGCCTCTGATGAAGCTTCTGCTGAAGGTCCCTTATCTCGACGACCGTCTGCTGGCGAAAGTGAAGGATAGCCTGATGCAGGCGTTTGGCGGCAATATAGTGGAGGTGATTGTGGGCGGTGCACCGCTCAATCGTGAGGTGGAGGAGTTCCTGTTCCGCATCGGTTTCCCGGTCACGGTAGGCTATGGCATGACGGAATGCGGTCCTCTGATCTCGTATGCACCGGCAACTGAGACGAAGCCCGGCACCGTGGGACGCGTGGTGGACCGTATGGAGGCGCGTGTGGACTCGCTGCAGCCCGAGACTGTGCCCGGAAATATCTGGGTGAGGGGAGAGAATGTGATGCACGGGTATTACCATAACGACAAGGCCACGTTGGAGGTGCTCCCGGCTGATGCTGACGGTTGGATGAACACGGGTGACATGGGTCTAATCGACAAGGATGGATTCATCACTGTTTGCGGACGTTCGAAGACGATGATTCTCGGTCCCTCCGGACAGAACATTTATCCCGAGGAAATTGAGCAGAAGCTCGACAATCTTCCCTATGTGAATGAATCGCTCGTGATCGACGAGGGTGGTACGCTTGTGGCGCTTGTATATCCCGACCTTGATGCAGCGCGTATGGAGAACATCGACCGCGAGGGAATCGAGAAGATCATGGACCAGAACCTTGTAACGCTCAATTCGATGATGCCGGCATATAGCAAAGTGAAGAGAATCAAGATTATGGCCGAAGAATTCGAGAAGACCCCCAAGCGCAGCATCAAGCGCTTCCTCTATCAGCCGTAAAAGGCCTCTCCATGCATTCTTAAGAGAACTTTAGGCAGACAAAAGTGCAAATTTTCGCCCTGACGGAAAACTATTTGGCCGTCAGGGCGTTCTTATTGTATATTATGCTGTTAAGCACAGCGAATCTTAATCTTTAAAACAACACCGCCATGTCAGCTCAAGCAAAGGTAATATCAGTGAATCCCGGGAAAAAGACGTTAGGCCGATTCTGGGAGGAGGGCCTTGCCGGGCATGAAGTGGGCAGGCGAATCATTCGCACGATAACTGCCCCGGCGAAACCGGCTGGCTATATCGCTGCGCTCACGGGCATCTCTACCGATACGGGGCGCACGATGTCATTGAATCTGCTGTTGCTGCGTCTGTTGCTTGGATGCGGAATGATTGCGATGGCGGCCATGCTGTTGGTAGGCACTGTGACAGTGCAGGTGGCAGCGATTGTGGCGGGGGTGAGTATCCTGTTGGGAATGTTCTGCCGCCCGGTGTGCATTATAGCCTCAATCCTTTTTGCTATAACCACATTCAATGGCCTTGACGCCGGTATGTTCCAGTGGGAGACGGCGGTGCTTGGCGTGGTGTCAGTGGTATTTGCAGTGTTGGGTCCGGGCCGCTTCAGCGTGGACCAGCTTATCCGCAGCGCCCTCATCCACCTCGGCCGAAAGTAACCGCTTTTTTTGAGAAGCCGGACAGGAGAACGGATTTCCCGGACTTGTATTTATGATTTGAGGTCGGGGCGGATTACGTTGGTGGCTACTTTGGGGGGAAGCTGGGGGAGAGGATTCTGCTCTCTTGCTTTCAGCAGCCATGCCATCGAGTCGGCCAGGGTCTGCATCGTCTGCATCCCTTCGGCATCAAACTTCGCATCGCCCGGTTCGCGGCCGTAGACGATGTTCCAATAATTGGCCGTGGCCATAGGCATTCCCATAATCTGGAAATATTTGTTGAGCCGCTCGAAAGTGGTGGAAGCTCCGCCACGGCGTGCCACAGCTACGGCAGCCCCCGGTTTGCCTCGCAGCAAAGGAGCGCAGGAATAGAACACGCGGTCGAGCAGGGCACACAGCGAACCGTTCGGCCCGGCATAATATGTGGGGCTGCCCACGATGAGGCCGTCGCACTCTGCCAATTTGTCGCGCATCGTATCATACAGGTCGTCGTGGAACACGCAACGCCCAAGTTCGTAGCAGGCATAGCAGGCGATGCATCCTCGCACCGGTTTATTGCCAATCCATAGAATCTCCGAGTCGATGCCGTGTGTTATGAGGCGCTCGGCCACTGCCTGCAGCGCGCAATGCGTGTTGCCCTCGATATGCGGGCTTCCATTTACGAGAAGAACTTTCATTTCTTTTGATATGTTTTGCAGAATGCGGTTAATGTGCAATTGGGGCAGTCGGGACGGCGAGCCTTGCACACATAGCGTCCGTGGAGTATCAGCCAATGGTGGGCACGCGGAATCTGCTCCTCGGGTATATAACGACAAAGAGTGCGTTCGGTTTCGAGCGGTGTCTTGGAATTATTGGTGAGCCCGAGGCGGTTGCTCACGCGAAACACATGCGTATCCACAGCCATCGCCGCCTTGTTCCACACCACGGCCAGCATCACATTCGCAGTTTTTCTCCCCACTCCCGGCAGCTTCATCAGCGAATCGATGTCGGAAGGCATCTCGCCGCCAAACTCATCAATGAGCACGCGGGCGGCGCGGATAAGGGAGCGGCTCTTGTTGTTGGGGAAGGTTACGCTCTTGATATACTCGTAGACTTCCTCTTCCGACGAAGCCGCCAGATCCTCCGGGGTCGGGTAGCGCTCAAAAAGCGCCGGCGTCACGATGTTGATTCGCTTGTCGGTGCATTGTGCCGAGAGAATCACGGCAAGCAGCAGATGAAACGGAGTGTCGTAATGAAGTTCCGTCTTGGGGTCGGGCATGGTCCGGCTGAACGCCTCCAATATCCCTTCATATCTCTGCTTGATGGTCATTATCGAGTTTACGAGTTTATGAGTTTATGAGTTTATGGTGATTTAGCGGGCGGATTCGAATTCCTCGAGGAAACGCACGTCGTTTTCGCTGAACATGCGGAGGTCTTTCACACGATATTTGAGGTTGGTGATTCGTTCGATACCCATGCCGAAGGCGTAGCCGCTGTAGATTTCGGGGTCGATGCCGCAGGCCTTGAGCACGTTGGGGTCGACCATGCCGCAACCGAGGATCTCCACCCATCCGGTGCCTTTGCAGAAGGCGCAACCCTTGCCGCCGCAGATATCGCAGGAGATATCCATCTCGGCGGATGGCTCTGTGAAGGGGAAATATGAGGGACGGAGACGAATCCTTGTTTCGGGGCCGAACATCTGGCGGGCGAAGGAGAGGAGCACCTGGCGCAGATCGGCAAAAGATACGTTGCGGTCGATGTAGAGGCCCTCCACCTGATGGAAGAAGCAGTGGGCGCGAGCCGAGATGGCCTCATTGCGGTATACGCGGCCGGGGCACACGATGCGGATAGGGGGCTGGTTTTTCTCCATCACGCGGGTCTGTACCGAGGAAGTGTGGGTGCGGAGCAGGATGTCGAGCGGGTTGCGGGCGATGAAGAAGGTGTCCTGCATGTCGCGGGCGGGATGGTCGGGAGGGAAGTTGAGGCTTTCAAACACATGCCAGTCGTCCTCGATTTCAGGACCCTCGGCGATGGTGAATCCCATGCCGGCGAAGATGCGGAGCATCTCGTTGCGCACTATGGAGAGGGGATGACGGGTGCCGGGGCGGCACTCGGTGGGGGTGCGTGTAAGGTCGAGGTCGCCGAGCGAAGGGTCTTCCGCTGTGGCGAAATTCTCTTTCAGGGCGTTGATGGTGTCGGTGGCGAAAGTCTTGAGTTCGTTGATTTTTTTGCCCACCTCACGTTTCTGGTCGGCGGGCACATTGCGGAAATCAGCCATCAGAGCCGACACGAGGCCCTTCTTGCTGAGGTATTTGATTCGGAGCGCCTCCACCTCCTCCGGCGTGGAAGCCGAGCAGGAAGCGATCTCCTCTCTGAGAGCGTTGATCTTCTCTATCATGGAATATAAAGTTGCAAAGCGGCTGCGAAGCAGTGCCCGCAGCCGCTGAAGATTAAAGTGCGCGTGAAAGGACTCGAACCTTCACGTCGTAAGACACCAGATCCTAAGTCTGGCGCGGCTACCAATTACGCCACACGCGCGATTACTTCTGCAAAGTTACAAATTTTATTTCAAATCCGCAAAATCAACAATCATCAATCTTCAGTCGGAAAGATTTGAAGGGCGGAAGGCGGGGAGGCGAGGTGGTGGCGGGAGCGCTTCAGGCCGGGGAGCCAGAGGATTTCGCCGCTCACGCGATGCTGCAGGAGCCATTGACGGCGCTTCTCGATGTCAGTGTATCCGGCATCCTTCATCACTTTGCTCACCAGCATGCTTCCCTTCATCCCCAATGGGCAGATCCTGTCACCTTGCTGTGGATGGCGCAGAATCACATCCTCCTCCTCGATGTCGCCCCAGAATTCCGTGAGCGGAGATTTCTTGATTTCCAGCATCTTATCATCATCCACGGCTACTCTCCCAATCCTGAATGGAGGGCGTTCATTTTCTATATATTTAACAGCCTCTTCAGGATAGAAAGCGAATGCATCGCGTTCGGCCACAATCATTCCTTTGCGCGTATACCTCCGTTTCCCTTTCTGGAAATCGTAACTGTGGAAACTTTCGAGCATTTCGGCGGCCATTGATTCCGGCGCTTCGGCATGATTGCAGAACCGGTGCATGAGCCAGAGAGGTTGCGGGAAATCGCTGAGGGTGGAGTAGGGGAGTCGGAAGGCATCCGGCAGCCATTCCCGCTCAAGTATGGAGAGCGCGTCAAGGTCTTGGCGGAGATTGGCTGCGGCACGTGCTATTGTTCGCGAGGCTGCGGGCCATCGTTCCGCAAGAAGAGGAAGCACACGCAGACGCAGGAAATTGCGGCGATAGTCATCCTCGAGATTGGTAGAGTCTACAATGAAGGATACGCCTTTGGCTGTAAGATATTCAAGGATGTCGGCGCGCGAAATAGAGAGGAGAGGGCGGATGATTTCACCGGTGTCGGGCGACATTGCTGAAAGCCCACGGATGCCGGCGCCGCGCAGGAGGTTGAGAAGGAGGGTTTCCGCCTGGTCGTCGGAATTATGAGCCACGGCGATCCGTGCCATTCCAAGCCGGGCGGCGTGCCGGCGGAAAAGGCGGTAGCGGGTGTCGCGGCAGGCTGTTTCGATGGATACCTTATGGCCGCGGCGGTAAGCCTTGATGTCGATATCCTCTACGATTAGAGGTAACTGCATCCTGTGGCATTCGTCCTCCACAAATCTCTGGTCGCGATTGCTCTCCTCGCCGCGGAGGTGGAAATTGCAATGAATCACATGAAGCGGAACGCCGATGGCATGGAGCGCCACCAGCATCGCCATAGAATCGGCGCCACCGCTCACGCATGCCAGAACGCTCCCGCCGGCCGCTGCAGACATCGCCGAATTCACTTTGCTTTCAAATTCACGACAATCCATAGTGCAAATTTCGCATTTTTTTACTAAATTCAAGAGCAATTTTATGATTAAAATTGTTATATTTGCAGTGAAAAGAATTAAGAATAATCCAACAAATTTAGAAAACATTATAAATCAAAACGTTAGAAATACAATGGCAAAACAATGGATTTGCACCGTATGCGGATATATCGCAGAAGGTGAAGAAGCTCCCGAAAAGTGCCCGCTGTGTGGCGCTCCCCGTTCGAAATTCAAAGAGGTAAACTCTGACGAACTCCTCAAATTCGTTACCGAGCATGAGGTAGGCGTAGCCAAGGGCACAGGCGACGATATGATCAACGACCTCCGCACTCACTTCAACGGTGAATGCTCCGAGGTGGGTATGTACCTTGCAATGAGCCGTCAGGCCGACCGCGAAGGCTATCCCGAGATTGCAGAGGCATTCAAGCGCTATGCATTCGAGGAGGCAGAGCATGCAGCCAAATTCGCTGAGCTCCTCGGCGAGATGGTTTGGGACACAAAGACCAACCTTGAGAAGCGTATGCACGCAGAGGCAGGTGCCAACGAGGACAAGATGCGCATCGCACGCAATGCTAAAGAGCAGGGTCTTGACGCTATCCACGACACAGTGCATGAGATGGCAAAGGATGAGGCTCGCCACGGACGTGGTTTTGCAGGTCTCTTCAAGCGTTATTTCGGCAATAAGTAATAATTGAAAAATCACTGAAATGTCCCCGCTCCCTTGGATAAAGGAATGCGGGGACATTCTATATAATTCTATGCGAATACTTGCCATTGATTATGGGAGAAAGCGCTGCGGTGTGGCTGTGACCGACATTTTGCAGATAGCAGCCAACGGACTTCCAACGCAGCGCACCTGCGACCTGTTGCAATTCCTCAAGGATTATTGCAGCGGAGAACCTGTGGAGCGCATACTTGTAGGCGAACCGAAAACGCTGAACGGCGAGCCGTCGGAATCAATGCGATATATCCGTCCTTTTTTAGTTAGGCTGGCAAAGGAATTGCCCCAGATACCCGTGGAGATGGTGGATGAACGATTCACCTCCACGATAGCCCACCGCGAGATGATAGCCGGAGGATTCCGCAAAGGTCAGCGTCAGGAGAAGGGACGTGCCGATGAAATGGCGGCCGTGATCATCCTCACCACCTGGCTTGAATCCCGACAGCCCGGCCCGACAATGCCATAATCTTTTACAGTCCGCAGCAATTCACGGCAAGATTACTGGAGGAGGCGGGAGATTCGCTCGTCATTGAGCACTGTGAAGATGGGATTTCCCGAAGGGGTGAAGGATGGGTCGGGGAGGCTGAAGAGACGGCTCACGAGGTTTTCCATCTCATCCTGGCTAAGGCGCACGCCTCGGCGTATGGCTGCAGAGCGGGCCATAACGAGAGCCACTTTCTGGCGCACCGATACGGCTGTGGTCGGCGAATCTGAGCCATAATTGGCGGAATCCTCTATAACACTGTCGAGGATGCGCAGCACTATGTCGGCCGCGGATGCCGAGTCACCGCCAGACGATGAGGCCGGTACGCCCATGATGTGAAACCGGTTGTCGCTGTCATACTCAATGCGGAAACCGGCGCGTTGCAACTCCTCGCTTACCTCGCCGAAAGCGGCCAGTTGTGACTCTGAGAGCTCCACAGTTTCCGGGAACATCACCGACTGCGACACCACCTCCGCATGTTCCGCGCGTCGCATGTTCTCCTCATAGAGAATCTTCACGTGGGCTCGGTGCTGGTCAATGAGCATCAGGCCGTCGAGCGAGGTGGTAACGATATATTTCATCGCATACTGCATGCAGATAGGCTGGCTTTCGCTTTGCTGCGATTCCTCGAAAAGAGTGGCTGTGTCAGGTTGCGGCATCTCTGGAGCGGAAGGTCCTCCCGGGGCGGAATCCCGGAAATTCTCATACAGCGTCTGCCAGTTGGAATCCACGCGCGTCTGGCGTCGGTCTTGCTTGAAGGGATTATAATCCGGGGAGAAATCGGGAGTGGGACAGCGCGGCGCATCGCCCTGATGAATAGGCTCGAGCGGGAGCGGATCGCTCGTGAAGTCAATGCTCGGCACAGCCGCGTTCTTGCCCAGCGAGGTCTTTACAGCCGACACAAGAATAGGCCAGATCTCATGCTCATATTCAAACTTTATCTCATTCTTGGTGGGATGGATATTGACATCGATAGATGCCGGATCCACCGTGAATTTCAGGAAATAGCAGGGCTGAGTGTCGCTTGCTATTAGCCCCTGGAAGCATGATAATACAGCCTTATGGAAATATGGGTGGCGCATGTTGCGGCCATTGACGATGAAATATTGGAGCGGATTGCGGCGTCGGGCAAATTCCGGACGGCTCACAAACCCCTCGATTTTCACCAGCGTGGTGTCGACATCCACAGGAATGAGGCTGTCGGCGCTGAGGCTGTTTTTCCAAATCTCCTCGATGCGGCGCTTGAGAGTGGCGGGGCGCAGGTCGGTGCGCCGAGTGCCGCTGTCGATGCTCATGCGCAGATTGTTGTTCACAAGTGCCAGCCGCTCGAATTCCCGCATTATCGCCGAGAGTTCCGAACTGTCGCTCTTGAGGAATTTGCGGCGTGCGGGAACGTTGAAAAAGAGCTTTTTCACGCAGATGATGGTGCCCTTGTCGCAGACGGTGGGCTCCTGCGTCTCCACATTGCTGCCCACAATCACAAGGCGTGTGCCTACGGGATTTTCGGCAGTGCGCGTCTTTATCTCCACCTCCGAGATGGCGCATATCGAGGGAAGAGCCTCGCCACGGAATCCCATGCTGCGCAGGGAGAAAAGGTCCTCCGCCTGCCGGATTTTTGAAGTGGCGTGTCGCTCGAAAGCCATGCGGGCATCGGTCTCGCTCATCCCTATGCCATTGTCGGCCACGCGGATGAGTGTCTTGCCGGCATCCTTCACCTCGATGTGAATCTCTGTGGCACCGGCGTCCACCGCATTCTCCACCAGTTCCTTGATTACCGAAGCAGGACGCTGTATCACCTCGCCGGCCGCTATCTGGTTGGCCACCGAATCGGGAAGAAGTCTGATTATATCTGCCATGATTATTTGGGAACTATGGGTGAGAAGGGCGACTTGGCCCGTTTGCGCACAATGGGAGCCTCGTTGAAATATTGGTCAAGTTCGTCGGGCACATCACCCAATTCATCGAGCCAGCGCACTTGGTCGCCATACCATTCCCGCTTCGGGCGCAGCGCCTCCAGCCAGTGGAAACCCTCGATAAATTGATCTGCTTTCTTGATCTCGAAAAGCGGGATTACGCTGCCTGTCACTTCCGGCCACATCTTCATATGCTCCATCTTGTTGCCGTTCATATCCACAGTGAGATAACTGCTCTCGGCGTTGACGAGTTTATTATAAGTGGAGTCGTTTTCCTGCGGGAGTATGATGGTCTGCACATTTCCCTCCACTTCCAGATGCTTCAGGGACTGATCCTTGAACCAAGCCTTGAGGTCGGAGCCGGAGAGCTGGTTGTAGAAATCCTCGTCAACATGCTCGGCCACCATGCCGGATTCGGGCAGGTGAGCCCAGTCGGCCGTGGAGTCATTGAAATGCACCTTGATAAGGTTGCCGTATACCTGCCTTTCGCCGCTCCATACCACTGGTTTGCGGATCATGAATAGCAGCGAGTCGCGCTCACGGAAGATGAGGGTGTCGGCAATTCCCTGCAGGTCGTTATTGAAGAATCGGGCCCGCTTCAACGCCTTTGCCACATGGAAATCCTTCGGCACCATAAACGCCGAGTCGCGCCCCAAGGCATCGAGCCTTTTGAGAGTATCGGTCGGACTTGTCGGACTTATAGGACGGGTCAGACTTGTCGGACTTATAGGACGGGTCAGACTTGTCGGACTTATAGGACTGGTCGGACTTGTCGGACTTTTCCGATCTGTCCGGTCTGTGATTATTTCTTCGCGCTCTTCTACCACTTCAATGGGGATGCTGCTGCCGGAGGATGGGCGCGGAAGGTCAGGCGGGAGGAGACGGAGAGTGATGTGCATGGAGTCGGCCATCTCCTGCGGACCGGAAAAAGCCCTTAGGCGCGCACGCAGTTCGGCGGAGCGTGGAGTGGCAAGAGAGTCGGGCCACACCATCTCCGTGACAATCAGCGACAGGATAGTGTCGGCGCGCAGGAAAAGGGTGTCGGGACGCGAATACTCTATAAGCAGAGGATAATCCGCGCTGAGAGCCATTCGCGTGGAGTCGTTATATTCACCATAGCCGCCGATAAGCTGCACCTTGCGTGCAGTGTCGGTGAGCACCATGGGGCGTTGCTGTTTGGCGGGGTCGCGGAACATGTATGCCCGGCTTATGCGGGTATGTTTGTCGTAGATTATAGAGTCCCCCTCGAGGGTGGTGATATTGCGGGAGGAATCGGCGTGGAGGATGGTGGAGCGCGACGTGAGCTGGGCATGGTCGGTGCGCGTGTCGTACCATCCCTGGGAGGTGATGATGGTGTCGTTGGCGCCCTCAATCATGGTGGGCTGGTTGATATTGGCGATATGGGTGCCGGTGTTGTAGTCGAGTTCCTCGGTAATCATCCGGTAGCCATCCTTGCGGTTCACGAGCAGCACGTCGTTGCGGAAGCGCGCCAGTTTCGTGGCCGGGGAATATTCGCCATAAATCGAGGTCAGCGTATTGACATCATCCTCGAGGCGGCCGCCTGTGGTGTACCAGCCCATCTCCGTATTCAGGTCGTAGTCGAGCGAGTCGGTGGTAAGCGTCACATTCCGGTTTTTCAACTGCACATCGGGACGGGAAGGTCCCTTTACGAGAGTAGCGTGGCGAGCCGTGCCGTCGTAATATAGTTTGTCGGAGAATACGAAGAGTGTGTCGCCCTGGCTCATCTTCACATGTCCGAAGGCATCCATCGAATTCTTCTCAGGATAATAGAAAGCGGAGTCGCAATACATGAACATGCTTCCATGGCGGAAGCACACGTTGCCCTTCACCACCTGAAACTCCTCATACTCATCCTTGGGGCGATAGAGGGAGTCGGCATTTTCGAGAAACACCTTGTCCTCCTGGTATCGGTTGGCAGAAGGAACAGAGGGCTTGATGGGTTTTGTGGGTTTGGGGCGCGTGAAAGTCTCCTTCTGTGCGGGAGCCTTTTTCTGCTGCTTCTGTGCCTGTCCCCAGATGGAGATGGCCGCAATGCAGAACAGCGACGCCACCACAAAAGCCACAGCCCGAGCCATCCGGGATGTATGCCTGCTTATTTCACCCATCCTTTGTAATTAAATTCGCAATTATCCCATCCCTCGCTGATGCGGGTATAGGTGTTCTGAATCTTTTGTTCCACCCATTCCGTGAGCACCTTCTGCTTGGCATGGTTTTCATACATCTGCTTGATCATGTTGAAATCGTCGGCAAGGGTGGCGCGATGTCCGGGCACGCGCTCCTTGAGGCGCACGATGGCCACCACGTCGCGGTTTTTCTTCGGGTCTTTCATTATGAAGGCCTCGGAGATGTCGCCGGGTTGCATAAGCTCGATTTTCTTGGCGATTTCAGGGGGAAGATCCTGCATCTCGAAGCGCGATGAACCATTTGCGGCATTCATCATGATGCCCTCATTGTTTTTGGTGTCCTTGTCCTGCGACACATATCTTGCGGCCTGCTCGAAAGTGAATTTGCCGGCCACGATCTCCTTGCGGAGGGAGTCGAGCTTCACCACAGCATCCTTGAGGCTCTGGTCGCTGATTTTGGGAGTGAGGAGGATATGGCGGAAGTTGGCCTGGTCGCCACGCTTCTCGATAAGTTGGATGATATGATAGCCATATTCAGTCTCCACGATGCGTGACACGCGCTTGGGGTCGTTGAGGTTGAAGGCCACGGCGGAGAATTCAGGCACGAAGTCGGCGCGGCCGTGGAAACCGAGTTCGCCGCCCTGCATTGCGGAGCCATCCTCGCTGTACATGATGGCGAGCGTGCTGAAATTGGCCTCGCCACGGTTCACTCGGTCGGCCATGTCGCGAAGACGGGCCTTCACATCATCGATCTCCTGCTGCGGCACAATGGGATTTACGGAAATCAACTGCGCCTCCACCATCATCGGCACATAAGGCACGCTGTCGGGGGGAAGAGCATCGAAATATTTACGCACCTCATTGGGTGTGGCCTTGATATCCTTGGTGAGGGAATTCTGCACCTGCTCCACAATGTAATTATTTCGCATCAGGTCCATCAGCTGCTCGCGCAGTGCGGGAAGAGGCTTGTGGAAATACTCCTCAACCTTTTCCTTCGATCCAAGGTTGGCGATGAAATAATTGAGGCGTTTGTCCACTCCGGCGGCCACCTGCGATTCAGGTGCCTCCACGGTGTCGAGTTTAGCCTGGTGCAGATAGAGTTTCTCCACGGCAATCCTTTCCGGGATTACGCAATAAGGGTCACCGGCGATGTTTGTGCCCTCCTGACGTGCCTGCTGATACTGCTCCTCGATTTCGCTGCGGAAAATCGGTTCGTCGCCGATAATCCAGGCCACCTCATCCACGACATTCTTCTTTGTGGGAGCCGCGATGGCGCAAAGCGTGGCAAAGGCCACAGCCGCCAATATAATGTTTCTTATCTTCACTTTTGATTCTTTTGATTCAATTGTTCCTGTTTCATTTTGCCGGCAATCGGGTCGAAGCTGCCGGTCTTGAGCACGCCCTCCTTCATCTGGTCGCGATAGATGTCGCGGAGCAGTTGCTCGCGGCTTCGGGTCAGGTCGCTGCGGCGCAGAATGCCGGCAATCACCTCTCGGGCATAGTCGTAAGGCATTGGTTGACCGCTCGGCACATACTTGGAGATATGCAGCAGATATAGCGAACCGGCATATTCCGTCTCGAAATCGCGCTGACTCTCCACAAAGGCATCGGCATCAAAGAAGCGGTAAGGAATCTGTTGAGCCAGGCGGTGCCAGGGAATCCAGCGGTCGAGGAAAACGTCGTATTGCAAAGCGTGTTTCAAGCCGCGCTTCTCAATCTTGTCGATGGCGTCGGCATTCGCACGGCGCATCCATTCGCGCAACTGGCCAGCCGATTCATCGTCGGAAGGAGTCTTGAGGAAGATTCCCTGCACAATCGGCTCCTTAAGCACAAGTTCCTCGCCATGCTGCTGATAATATGTCTTGATACGCTGCTCGTTCTCTCCTGGCTCGCGCTGCGCATCCATAAGTTCGAGATAGCGGTCCACAATCAGGCCGTCGCGGTAGCTCTCCACCATATCCTCTATTTTCTGCATGTCGGGTATGTTTTTCTCGGCGAGGTCGGAAAGCACCATGCGGCGCACCCATGTGTTCACGATAGTATTGAACATCTCGGTGCTGTCTTCGGGCGAAAGGCCTGAAGGGATGCGTGAGAGCACATCCCGGAGCATCAAGGCCGAATCGCCCACCTGCACGAGCATTTCATCCGAGCCGGGAGCAGATGTCTGCTTATCGCCACATGCTGTGGCAAGTAGCAACATACCGATAGTCAATATGGACAGAATCTTTCGGCGCATCTCAATATTATACGTCAATATATCACGCAAATTTAACAAATTTCCCCGACATATGGAAAAAGATAATGGCGCGCTTCGCGAAGAAGCACGCCATTGATGTGATATTCTGCTGATTTTCAGCGGCTGTGCAAGTTGGGGTTGCGCTATTTCTTCGCCACTTTAACTTGCTTTAATACTTTGGGATTGACTGTGACAGGATATTTGCTGCGCAATTCCTCCTCCCAGGCCTGCTGGAATTCATTCTGATAGTCTGTTGTGACCTGACCCTTGACGTCGTTCACCTCCTCGGGGGTGGTGATTACGCGGAGATCGAGCATGAAGTATACAGGCTTGTCGGCCATTTTAGGAGTCACTTTCGGACCTCCGAAGGCGATATTGTCGACCATGGGATTGGAACCCTTGGCCACAAGCACCTTGTCGATGGCGGCATTAGTGCGGAATTCCTTGCGGATGGTCTGGGCGAGAGTGTCGCGGCCGAGCGTCATGGCGCGATCCTGGATGAGTTTGGCCACTGAGTCATTGGCTGTCTGCACGAGGAAGCCTTTTGCGCGGGGCTCTTTCCATGTGTAGTTGCCCTTGTTGGCCTCGAAATATTTGGCAAGGCCTTCTGTGTCCTTGGCAGCCTTGTCCCATACCTTGCGAACGCTCACCTCATAGAGCAGCGAACCATCCACATATTCCTTAAGGAGGTTGTGATAGTCGGGCACGGTGCGGTCGAGACGAGCCTCTTCGGCGTCAACGAGCATGCCGTTCCAGCTTGCAGCGATATTATTGTCGAGTAATTCAGCGGCTACAGCGGGGTTGGGCTGACGAATCTGGGAGATTTCGCCGATGAAGCCTGCGAGAGGAATCTTCTTGCCGTCGATTGTGGCGAATTCCTGGCCTGCGAATGCTGCGGAGTTCCATTTTGCGAAGAAAGCGGAGTCGAGACCCATAGTGGCCACGTCGGCGCGGAGGGCAGCGAGCGTTTTCTCATTGAGGCGAGCTTTGTGGCTGCGGGCGAGACGCTGGGTCTGCTGGTCGCGCACCATGCCGAAGCGGGGGTCGGTGGGACGCTTGATCATATTGAGCACGCGGGGCTTCACTGCGGCGATGCCGTCAGGTTCGCGGAAGTCATATTTGCGGATGATGTGCCATCCGAAGGGGCTCTGGAAGGGCTCGCTGATGGAGAGCAGAGGAGTGGCAAAAGCCACGCTGTCGAATTCCTCCACCATCTCGCCGGCGCCGAACATCGGGAGCATGCCCTGCTGGCGAGCGGAACCGCGGTCGTCGCTCAGCTGCATTGCCATGGCGCCGAAGTTTTCGGGGCTCTTCAAGAGTTCCTGATAGATACTGTCAATCTGTTGTTTGGCGCGTGCCTGTTCCTCGGGAGTCTTGCCCTGAGTCATCTTGAGGATGTGGCCCACGAGCACTTTGCCACGTGCGGGACGGTGCTTGCCACCCTTGAGCACGTGATAGGCCACTGGGCTCTCAATCACGTCGGAAAGCTCACCCTCCTTGAGCGAGAAGGCTGTTTTCTCGAATTCATAGGGGAAAGTGTTGGCCTGGATGAAACCCATGCGGCCACCCTTGCTGTTGCTGGCGCGGTCCTGCGAATACTTGGCTGCCATCTCGGCGAAATCAGCACCGGCCGCAATCTCCTTGCGGATGCTGTCGAGACGCTGCTTGATGGCGGGATTGGCGTCGGGGTTGCGGCGGTCTTTGAAGAGAAGGATGTGGATGGCCTCCACCTCCTCGCGGCCTCGGTCGTAGGCCTCCTGCACTAAACTGTTGAGATACACAGAGTCGGCAAGATAGGGAGCGGCAAGTTCGTGACGATATTGCTCGGTCTCCTTCTGGAAGGTGGAAAGAGTGTCGATACCCTCTGCCTTGGCGTCGGCCACCTTCATCTTGTAAAGTTTGAACATCTCCACATATTCGTCAAGATTCTGCGGAGTGGTCTGCTGCTGTGCGTTCTTGTTGTAGAGGTATTCAAACTCCGACTTCGGCACGTCAACCCCATTGACCGTCATGATCACAGGGTCCTTTGCCGCAAAAGCCAGAGCCACGGCGCCTGCGCCGAGTGCTGCCACTAAAGTCTTTTTCATTGTTGTGCTGATGCAGTTGATTCAGTTAGTTTAACCAAATTCGTAATATTAACTAAATCATTTAACGCTCGTTTAATAGAAAAATTGTTTCTTCGACTTGTTTTTCCACGCTGCCCTTTATTTGCTGTCGGCGAATTTGATTTTCACATCGGCGCGAAACTGGCTGTCCGTGGAATGTATCTTCTGCGCCGGTGCGGGTATACAGTTGGTTGCTGCGAATGCAGCAAGGACTAGTAATCTCTTCATATTATGCAAGTTGATTAGTTGCCCATTTCCGAGATGAAGGCCACGCGCATGAGGCGGATGTCATCCTCGTCATATTCCTCGCCAAGTTCCTCGAAGGCCTCCTCGATGTTGTCCTCCTCCATGGAGCGGAAGAAGTCCCAGATATCGGCCTTCACGTCGGAATCCATGATTTCATCGATATAATAACCGATATCAATCTTGGTGCCGGCCTCCACGATGCTCTCGAGTTCGTCGACAAGTT
This sequence comes from uncultured Muribaculaceae bacterium, assembly GCA_905209725.1. Taxonomy (GTDB): domain Bacteria; phylum Bacteroidota; class Bacteroidia; order Bacteroidales; family Muribaculaceae; genus Lepagella. The sequence goes on along the minus strand of CAJLTZ010000008.1, from coordinate 16,490 downwards.
CGGAAAACTCCACCCCCACCGTGTCGCCGATCTCCTCGAGGTCCACCTTTCTGTCGATGGCCTGGATAATCTGGATTTTGCGGCTTGAACGCGACGGCATCAGTTTGACGCGGATATCCTCGGGGCGGATTATCTCGTTTTCCTCCACATATTTGGCAATCACATTGACGAATTCCCTGCCGTAGCGGCTGCCTTTGCCCTGTCCCACGCCCGGAATCGCCACAAGTTCCTCTATATTGATGGGATAAGTTGTGGCCATAGCGTCGAGCGAAGCGTCGGAGAAAATCACATATGGGGGGAGGTTGAGTTTCTTTGCCTTGTCGAGGCGCATCTGCTTGAGGATGGCATGGAGCTGCGGGTCGGCTGCGGTGGAACCTTGCGGTGCACGCTGGCTCTGGTCGAGGTCGATTTCGGAATAGTCGATATCCTCCACCACCGCGAATTTTTCCGGTTTATTGAGGAACGCTTTCCCCTTGTCGGTGACGTATAGAAGGCCATAGTTCTCGATATCCTTCCTAAGGTAACCGGCAATCACGGCCTGGCGGATGAGAGCGCTCACAAGGCGCTCGTCGACCTCCCTGAGCGCGCCGAACGCGTCGGTTTCGGCATCGCCGTTTGCGCGGATCTCATCGGTGCCGCGGCCAATGAGCACATTGGTAAGATATTCCACGCGGGCGCGGCGACCCACCTCCTTCACGCCCTCGATCACATCGGGGAGCCAGTCGGTGGCGTCGATGCGGCGGCGCGGGTGCAGGCAGTTGTCGCAGTTGCCGCAGTTCTCCTCCAGATATGGTTCGCCGAAATAGTGCAGCAGAATCTTGCGGCGGCACATCGACGACTCTGCATAATTGGCCGTCTCCATGAGCAGCTGGTGACCGATCTCCTGCTCCGCCACGCTCTTGCTCTGCATGAGCTTGTCGAGTTTCTGGAGGTCCTTGCGCGAATAATATGTGATGCATGTGCCCTCGCCGCCATCGCGGCCGGCACGTCCTGTTTCCTGATAATAGCCCTCGAGGCTCTTTGGAATGTCGTAATGGATCACGAAGCGGACATCCGGTTTGTCGATACCCATTCCGAAGGCGATTGTGGCCACAATCACGTCGACCTCCTCATGCAGGAAGGCGTCCTGATTGGCCGATCGGGTCACTGCATCCATGCCGGCGTGATAGGGGAGCGCCGACACATCGTTCATCTTCAGCGTCTCGGCGAGTTCCTCCACCTTCTTGCGGCTCAGACAATAGATGATACCCGAATCCCCTTTGCGACCCTTCACATAGCGGATAATGTCGCGCTCCACATCCTTCGTTTTCGGTCGCACCTCATAATAGAGGTTCTTGCGGTTGAAGCTCGATTTGAACACTTTGGCGTCCATGATGCCGAGGTTTTTCTGGATGTCGAGCTGCACCTTGGGTGTGGCCGTGGCCGTGAGGGCGATTACCGGAAACTTTCCGATTTCGGAGATGAGCGGGCGGATGCGGCGGTATTCGGGGCGGAAATCGTGACCCCATTCCGATATACAGTGAGCCTCGTCGACCGCGAAGAAACTGATCTTCACCGACTTGAGGAAATCCACATTGTCCTGTTTGGAGAGGGATTCGGGGGCCACGTAAAGTAATTTGGTTCTGCCTGAGCGCACATCCTGCTTCACGCTCTCGGCCTCCTTCCGCGAGAGTGAGGAGTTGAGGAAATGGGCCACATGGTCTTCGGCATTGTAGCCCCGCAGCGCATCCACCTGATTCTTCATCAGCGCGATGAGCGGGGATATGATGATGGCTGTGCCCTCCGACATGAGGGCAGGCAGCTGATAGCACAGCGACTTGCCGCCACCCGTAGGCATCAGCACAAACACATTATTGCCGGCCATCAGGCTCTGGATAATCTCCAGCTGCTGACCCTTGAATGTGTCAAAACCAAAATGATATTTCAGGGATTTGAGGATTTGCGTGGTATCTTCCATGGAGTTGAGAGTTCGTGAGGTGAGAGATTACGCTGTTACGGGCATCTTCCCGCCGGAGAAAACCTCCTTCATATACACAAAATTAAACAATATATTTTGTAATTGCAAATTTTTTTATGCCGACATCCTTTAGCATGCATAAAAAAACCGCCGGAAATCTCCGGCGGTTCATATGATATTTATGGAATTGTCCTTTGATTGCGGTTGCTGATGCCGCTTTCAGTCGGCAAGTTCCATGCTCTCGAAATGCCCTTTCTGAAGTTGATGCTTCACATAGTCGGCGTCAATCACAAGACTCTTCTTGCGGCTCGAGGGGGTCTCGTACATCGCGTCGACCATAATGGTCTCCACAATGGAGCGGAGGCCGCGTGCACCGAGTTTATATTCGATGGCCTTGTCCACAATCAGGTCGAGGGCCTCATCGGTGAATTCGAGGTTCACGCCGTCGAGTTCGAACATGCGGATATACTGGCGCACGATTGCATTCTTAGGTTCCACGAGGATTCGGCGGAGTGCGGCGCGGTCGAGCGGTTCGAGGCTGGTGAGCACCGGCAGACGGCCGATAATCTCAGGGATGAGTCCGAAGCTCTTGAGGTCCTGAGGAAGCACATAGCGCATCAGGTTCTCTCGTTTTTGCTTGCGGCTCTTCTCATCGTGGCCATAACCCACGACGTGGGTATTCAGGCGGGCGGCAATCTTGCGCTCGATGCCGTCGAATGCTCCGCCGCAGATGAAGAGGATATTCTTCGTGTCCACGGCAATCATCTTCTGCTCGGGGTGTTTGCGGCCACCGTTTGGCGGCACGAGCACCACGCTTCCCTCGAGAAGTTTGAGCAGACCCTGCTGCACTCCCTCGCCGCTTACGTCGCGGGTGATGCTGGGGTTGTCGCTCTTGCGGGCAATCTTGTCGATTTCGTCGATGAATACGATGCCACGCTGGGCGCGCTCCACATCATAGTCGCAGGTCTGTAATAGGCGGGTGAGCAGCGACTCTATGTCCTCGCCCACATATCCGGCCTCGGTGAGCACAGTGGCGTCTACAATGGTGAAGGGCACGTCAAGAAGGCGGGCGATGCTCTTGGCAAGAAGGGTCTTGCCCGTGCCGGTGGGCCCTACGAGGATGATGTTGGATTTCTCGATATCCACATCATCGCTCTCCTTCTGGTTGATGCGCTTGTAGTGATTGTATACGGCCACCGAAAGATATTTCTTGGCCTCCTCCTGGCCAATCACATACTGGTCGAGGAAGGCGCAGATATCCTTCGGTTTGGGGATTTTGTGAGCCACTTTCGGGGCAGCTTCAGCGCGGCGGCGTCTCAGTTCCATCTGGCCGTTCTGCGTCACCATCTCTATGCATTCGCTGCAGAGATTCAGACCGGGTACAATCGGCACCACGGGATTTGCAACTGAGTCGGGGCGTCCGCACATTGCGCACCGCTCCCCGGTTACGCTTTTCTTAGCACACATCAGTCAGTTTATTTTTTCTTGGGATTTTCGAGCACTTTGTCGATCATGCCGTATTCGAGGGCTTCGGAGGCAGTCATCCAGTAGTCGCGGTCGGAGTCGGCCTCCACCTTCTCGAAGGGCTGGCCGGAATGAGAAGAGATTATGCGGTAGAGTTCCTCCTTGAGTTTGAGGATCTCGCGGGCAGTGATCTCGATATCGGAAGCCTGTCCCTGGATTCCGCCCATGGGCTGATGGATCATGATGCGGCTGTGGGGAAGTGCGAAACGCTTGCCCTTCTCGCCTGCCACCATTAGCACTGCGGCCATCGAAGCTGCCATGCCTGTGCAGATGGTCGACACGTCGGAATTGATATACTGCATCGTGTCGTAGATGCCGAGGCCGGCATAAACAGATCCGCCGGGGGAATTGATGTATAGGGCGATATCCTTCTCGGGGTCCACGGAGTCGAGATAGAGGAGCTGGGCCTGGATGATGTTGGCGCTCTGGTCGGAAACCTGCGTGCCGAGGAATATGATGCGGTCCATCATCAGGCGGGAGAATACATCCATCTGGGTCACGTTGAGCTGGCGCTCCTCGAGGATGTAGGGGTTCATATAGTCGGACGTGGGCATGGCCACACCTTTGCTGCGGTCGATGCTGCGCACGTAAGAGTCGATGGTGTTGCCGCTCATTCCAAGATGATTCACGGCATAATTGCGAAAGTCGTTAGCCATATATCTTAATAATTTATTGAAAAATCAATTGCTTCACAGCGAGTGTCTCAGAAGAACCGCGCTGTGAAGCAATTCTATTTCAAATTATGTGCCAAATAATGTTCTGCGGCGATTATTCTGCAGAAGCCTGCTCGCCGGCGGGGGCGAAGAGCGCGTTGAATTCATCCACGCTCACCTCTTTCTCGTCGAGTGTCACGGCGTTGCGGATGGCGTTGAAGAGCTTCATGTCGGCTGTCTGGCGAGCCACCTGGGCGTGAGCCTTCTCGTCGCTGAGGATCTGCTTGGCGTAATTGGCCACTGTCTCGTCGGGAACATTTGTCATGCCATACTGTGCGAACTGCTGGCGGGCAATCATGGACGCTGTCTGCAGGAGGTCGGCCTCCTCCACCTTGACGTCGAGCTGGCGTCCGGCCTTGTCTTTCTCAAGATCCCATACGAGCTGCTTGCGGATGCCGGCATATTCTGCGTCGATGTTCTCGCGGGTAAGGGTCTCGTTCTGGGCGATGAGGAAATCCTTGAGCACCTCGTCGGGGAGCTGGAGCTCGCCCACCTGCTCGCGGATCACATTCTCTGCGTCGAGGGTGAAGCGGTAGTTCTGGTCGCCGATAAGGCTGCCGGCGATCATCTCCTTCACGGCTGCGCGGTAGCCGGCCTCGTCGGTAACCTTGTCGCCGAACACCTCTTTATAATATTCCTCGCCAAGTTCAGCCTCTTTGAGCACGATAATCTCGGAGATGGCCATGCTGAAGTCGCCAAGGTGATTGTTCACGTCGTTCTTGTCGATATTTAGCATCGACGACATCTCTGCGGGATTTGCGTCGCATGTGGCGGAGGGGTTGAACACCACGGTGTCGCCCACCTTCTTGCCGATGAAGAGAGCGCGCTGGTCGTCGCTCTTGAAATACTGTGGCGAAACGATGCCATTCTCCACGACGATGCCACCCTCTTTCACTGTGCCGTCGGCGGCGAGCTCTGTGAGCACACCCTTCACGAGGGCTGTGGCGTCAACCTCCTCGCCGGGAACCTGCTTGCCGAAGCGGCGGCGCATGGCCTCGTCCTGGCGGTTGATCATCTCGTCGCTGACTGTGATCTTATAATAAGGCATGTGGACATCCTTGTCGAGCTTGAGTTCAAACTCGGGAGCGACACCCACCTTGAATTTCAGCACGAACTCCTTGTTGTCGTCAGTGATGCGGTTGTCCTCGTCGGGCACAGGGTTGCCGAGCACATTCAGTTCCTCCTTCATGATGAAGTCGAAAAGAGCATTGCCCACCACCTCATTGATGGCCTCCTGACGTGCGTAGCTGCCATATTTCTTTTCAAGAAGAGCGGCGGGCACATGGCCGGGACGGAAGCCGGGCTCAGCATGCTTCTTGCCGATCTCTTTGAGCTGTTTCTTAACCTGATCTGCGTAATCGCTTTCCTCGACAACCATGGTGATCACACCGTTCACGTCGTCGACCTTGGCATATTCAATTTTCATCTTTTAGATATGTTATTATTTTTTTATTTCGGGTAAGGAGTGCCACTGCGAGCTCACAAATGAGCGTATTATTCATAGCCGGCACTATAATATTTAACACCTGAAATGCCGCAATATTCCATCGCGTGGCATTTCAGGATGCAAAATTAACAAAATTTATGTTATCAGAAAAACGTCACTGCAGGAATTTACGCATCACGCTCACCATAGCGGTATGGTCGGCCACGGCTGCCGTTTCGCGTGCGGAGTGCATAGCCCAGATGGCATTGCCCACGTCGACGCCCGGAATGTCGAGTTGCACGGAGGAGATATTTCCGAGGGTGCTGCCACCAGCCACATCGGCATGATTCACAAAATACTGGCACTCCACGCCGGCCTCCTTGCAAAGCGAGCGGAACACGGCTGCGCCTCCGGCGTCGGTCATATATTTGCAGTTGGCGTTGATCTTCACCACCGGGCCGCCACCCATCACGGGATGATTCGTGGGGTCGTATTTCTCATTGTAGTTGGGATGCCATGCGTGAGCGTCGTCGGCCGATATCATGAAGGAATTGGCGAGGGCGCGGTAGGAAGCCTGCCGGTCGGCGGGAAGGGTGCAGATGCAGATGCGCTCCAGGATGTGGCGAAGCACGGGGGAATGTGCTCCCTGCTTTGTGGCGCTTCCGGTCTCCTCATTGTCGAAGAGGGCGAGCACGCGGGTGGCATCTGCGGAATGGCCGCATTCTGCGAGCAGAGCCTCAAGGCCTGCGAATGCCATCGAGAGGTCGTCGATGCGCGCCGACTGGAAATATTCTTCGGAAGCTCCCACGAGGCCCGACTTCTCGGCCGGATAAAGGCAGAGTTCATAGTCGATGATATCCTGCGGGGCTACAGGCTTCTCGTTGTCGCCAAGGGAGGCATTGATTGTCTCGGCGCAGAGCACGCGCACGAGTCCGCCCTGGTCGCGGAAACTGCGGAGGTCGTCGGCGCTGAAATATCCCAGCACAGGTTTCATGTCTTTCTGCACGCTCAGTGGATTGCCCTCGTTCACGCCACGGTTGAAGTGGATGGCAAGGTGGGGAATAGTGGCCACAGGGCGCTTCATGTCGAGAAGTATCTCGCGGGGATGGAGCGCATCCTTCCCGGCCAGCATCACGCGGCCCGAGATGGAGAGGGGACGGTCGAACCATGTGTAGAGGATGCCGCCGCCATATTTCTCCACATTGAGGGAGATTACGCCGCCATCGCCCTCAATCTCGCAGTGGGGCTTTATCTTGAAGCAGGGGCTGTCGGTATGGGCCGAGATGATGCGTGCACCTGACTCGGCGATGGAACGCGCTCCGGCCACAAAGGCGAATATGGCACTCGAATTCTTTATTACGTAATATTTGCCGCCGGCCTGAATTTTCCAATCGTCGCCCTCTTCGAGGCGCTGGAATCCATGCTCGCGGAGACGGCGCTCCGTGTAGCGCACGGCTAAGAAATTGCAGGTGCTCTCGTCGAGAGCGGCTAAAAGTCGATTGATCATTGGGGATATTTGTTTCTGTGTTTTTATTCTTGTAAAAATGTGAATCGCATGCCCGTAATATCAGGCATCGCGGTAGCGGAGATGGTTGAGCGCACGCATCACATTGCATAGCGTCTGACTCCAATACTGGATGAAATTCTCCTTGCATTCGCGGAATGCCGCGCCGGAGTTCTCTCCCTCGCTCTCGCGCACCACGCTCATGAAATTGTAGAGGGGCTGGAAGATGTCGGCAAGCGACTCGGAGATAGAGGCTGCTATCGGGGTGTCGCTGTATTTCATATCCTCCTCGAAGGTTTCGAGAAACACGTCATCCTCGCCGAGCACGGCCTCCACGTTGCGGCGGATGCTCTCGTAATAGTCCTCGTCGAGATATGATGGAAAATATTCATATTCGGCGGCGGAGTCGGCGGAGTCGGCGGAAAGGTCGCCGAATTCCCAATAGATGCGCGGCAGGAGGTTGAGCACATTGGCAATGAATTCCTCCTTTTCCAGTTCGCGCGCATTCTCGAGGAGAATGCAGTAGTCTTTCGCGAGGGCCGTGATTTTCAGCAGCCGGCTTCTTATCTCGTTTTCAAGCATTGCTATAAAGATTATTGATTTCGATATATTTCATTACCTCCTCGGGGAGGAAAAAGTTCATGTCGCGCCCCTCTGCGATGGCGTTTCTTACAAATGTGGACGACATCACGGTCTGTGGAATCTCGCCGCCGAGCAGAATGACGCCTGCGGGCAGCGTACCGGCATCAACGTCATGGCCGGGACGCGGATATATGATCACACCATGCGAGGCGAGAATCTTCTCATGCTCGCGCCAGAGGTGGAACACTTCCCAATTGTCCGAACCAATCAGCAGCGAGAACCGGCAGTCAGGATAGACGCGGTGCAGTTCTTTTAGGGTGTCGATTGTATAGGATGGCGCCGGCAAATGCATCTCTAGGTCGCAAACTTTGGCGCCGGGAATCCTGCTTGCCACCTTGCGGCACATTTCGAGTCGCATCTCATCGGGAGCGGGGCGATGGCCCTGCTTCAGGGGGTTGATGCGGCCCGGCATCAGCCACACTTCATCCACGGCACAATATTGCGCCACATATGATGCCACCATTGCGTGGCCTATGTGGATGGGGTCGAAGCTGCCTCCGAAAAGTGCTATCTTTTTCACGCCTGTAAAGGGGATTAGTGCTTGTCTTGATTGGGAGAGTCGCTTATGAGACGCGCCACTTGCTCCACGGCGTTGGGCAGGGAGTCGTTGACCACCGTGACGTCGAATTTCGGTGCAAAGCTCATCTCATATTCCGCCTTTTCGAGACGTCGGCGCACGCTTGCCTCATCGTCGGTGGCGCGGCCGCGAAGTCGGGTCTCCAGTTCCTGCATCGACGGCGGCTGCACGAAGATAGCAAGGGCTCGGTCGCCATATAGGCGTTTTACATTCAGTGCACCCTTAACATCGATATCCATTATAAGGTTGTGCCCTTTGGCGAGCACGCGCTCCACCTCGCTTTTCAGCGTGCCATAGCAAGTGCCGGAATATACCTCCTCCCATTCCACGAAGTCGCCATGGTCGGCACGTTTCTTGAATTCCTCGGGACTGAGGAAATAATATTCGCGCCCATTCTGCTCCTCGCCGCGAGGAAGACGGCTTGTGGCTGAGATGGAAAACTCGAGTTCCAGTTCGGGGCGGTGCATGAGTTGCGAGATGATGGTCGACTTGCCGGTGCCTGAGGGCGCCGACAAGATGATTATCCTACCCGTGTTCTTTTCCTGATTTTCCATATGATTAGAGCACATTAAGCACCTGTTCCTTTATCTGTTCCAATTCATCCTTCATCTGCACCACAATGCGCTGCATGTCAGCATTATTGCTCTTCGAACCGAGGGTGTTGATTTCGCGGCCGATCTCCTGGGCGATAAAACCGAGTTTTTTACCCTGGCCCTGGGGGGTACGCTCTCCATCGGGGGCGCCGAGGGTCTCCATGAAATAGTTGAGGTGGGCGCGAAGACGGGTCTTCTCTTCGGTTACGTCGAGTTTTTCGATGTAAAAGATGAGTTCCTGCTCGAGGCGGCCGCGGTCGTATTCTATGGAGTCGAGGCGTGTAAGCTGTTCTTCGATGCGGGCGCGGATCTTAGGCACGCGTTCTGCCTCAAAACAGTCAACCTGCGAAAGTAGCGTTGCAAGATTTTCTATCTTCTTCACAAAGAAGGAATAGAGTTTGCGGCCCTCCGAAGTGCGGAATTCCTCGAGAGCGATCACAGCGAGCGACACGGCTGTGAAGAAGGCGGTGCGGTCGGCGTCGTCGATACCGGTGCTTTCAGCCTTTGTGGCATCGGGGAGGCGAAGGAGAACATTATACCAGTCGGCAGGTTCGGGAATGCCCAATTCTATGGCGAGTTTCTCAATCTGTTCTTTATATCCGGCGAGCACGGGGGTGTTGAAAGTGACGGGCGTTTCCTTGCCGATAGATTCGGCAGTGGCGGTCAGTTCCACCTTGCCGCGTTCGAGCCGGGCGCCCATGCGGTTGCGGGCTTCCACCTCCAGTTCCTTGAAAAAGGGAGGCACGCGCATGGCCAGGTCAAACTGCTTTGAGTTGAGCGATTTGATTTCAATCGTGATTTTCTTGGTGGGAGAAGAGGCGATACCGCGGCCAAAGCCGGTCATGGAAAGGATCATGTCAGTAGATTTTAAAGCGGAATGGGATTAGACCCCATCATCTTATCGGATCATCCCACTATCATCTTATCGGATAATATGAGAATATTTCAGATAATAAGAGGCGTCCTGATTCCTCAATCCGCAAATATAGCAAATATATGCCAATCCGCAAAACACCTCATATGAATCTCCTCAAAAATCACAAAGAAACATCTTGTTATGGAACTATGAATTTTTTTCCATTCTGAATCACAACTGTTCTTGGTATTGGATTTTGTATCACATTGCCGAAAATATCATAAGTGACTTGACATGGATCATATTTTATATTTTGTTTTGGATTATCCGATATTTCGTCAACACCTATCACACTAATCATAAAATCCTTTTCAGAAAAAATCAACTGACCATTATCATAACATTCGGTCACCCATATCTCCGAAGCATCATCGGTATATATTTGAGTATAACAGTCTGAAAGGAAACCGACTCCTTCAACAAAAACTTGATGGCCACCTATCCACCATTCGGATTCATTCAAAAATATCCTTTTCAATCTTCCAAGCGGTGTGTCACAATAATCTATATGTGTTACTTGGGAAACACCTAAAGAATCCGGCTTGTTAAATTGGATTTCAAATTTATCCCCAAGATTTAGTTTTACATCCATTGCCTTTACAAATTCATTATTTATGTTATGACACCACACCACGCCGTTTTGCTCGGCCGCAACATCATAAAAATATCCCTTAGAGATGCGGGGTGGATTCTCTAAACCATCCAAATAATAATATTCGATATATTCAACCAACAGTTTTTTTGCATTCAGATCATATACCGTTGTGTCGCCAGCGATTGTAACAGTAAAATAAGTTTTTACTTTGCTAAATGATGGTCTACGGAGATTTGCTTTCCACATTTTCCCGTCAGTAAGGACTTTTCGATACTCTCCGTTTTCAGAATATGCCGTCAAATAATGAAACATAGACAAGACTGCAATCAATCCCACAATAAGCAATCTGCAATAATGTGCTTGCCCCACTATAAATCCAATGCCGTTCTTTTCGCAAATTTCAGTTTTCATCTTTCTTCTTTATATTTTGTTATTACATTTTGTTACTTAAGAATATTAACACTGTCACACACTTGCCCGCTTACTACCAAGTATACAACATAAGTCATTGGAATACCTGTCTTTTTAATGTTTTAGAGTACTCCCTAACATAAGTACAACCACCATAGCCGTTGTGACGATCGATAGCCAGCTTGTGGACTCCTTTGAGAAATGTTGCAAATGTTTCTTCATAACTAGATAGTTTAGTTGTCGTAAATTTATAATTTTATCAATACAAATCAAAACAAATCCTCAAAAAATAAAAAAATAAAAACGCCGCCCCGGGAAAAGGCGACGTTTCGTATGGTTCGCGATTACAATCCTGAATTGGATTCTGTTATTTCACCACGAATTTCTCTGTTTTGCCGTTGTGCTTGCGGATGTAGAGGCCGGGGGCGAGGTCGGTGCCGTTTACGCGGTAGCCGTTCACGCTGAAGATCTCCTCAGCGCCGTTGGCTGCTTCGGTCTCGATCTTGTCAACGCCGGTAAGGATGTTGCTGTAGGTGGCCACCATGCGGGGAACCTCCATGCCTGTGCCATTGCCGGGGAACACTGCGAAGTATTTTGCGCTTTCCTTGTCGATGCCCTTGTTCTCATAGGCATTCTTCACGGAGATTAGCTGGCTGAAGTTGTAGTCGGCAGTGACTGCGGGGTCGTTGCTGACGGTTACGTAAGTTGCGCTGGCAAGGTCGGGAGCGGCAGTGAAAGGTTCGTCGCTGAATGCCACGTAAACCGTACCGGTGGTTTTGCCACCCTTTGCACCGTCAACCTTCAGGCAGTAAAGATCTTCGCCCTCGCCACTGCGCGTGACGACGCCATTGGTGAGGTAGTGGTTTGCATTTGTGAAGTTGAACACGCCGGGCTGCTTGCCTTCCACCTGATGCGCACCCTGATGGTCTTTGTAAGTGCCGTGGAAGGTGTAATGTTTACCGGAAGCGCATGTGCCCTGATGAGCCTGTTCGGCGTAGGAAGCCCAGTTGCCCTCGGGATAGAAGATGAATGGGTTGATGGCGTCGATGTTCTCGCCAGTTTCCTCTACAGAGTAGAAGGCAGATACATGATTCGATTCTGTTCCCTCATCGTTTGCGGCATATGCCTCAATTACTGTATCCTCAGTAATTGTAACATCTGCATTACCGGAGAATTCCGCGAAGTCTCCTCCATTGACTCTGACAAAGAGTTTGGTGGCATCTTCCGGTTTGAGCACACTGACAATGGAGCCTGACTCGAGATCACTGTTAGGTGCAATGCTGAAAGTAGGGTCGCTCACTGTCGCTGTTTCTGCACATTCCCATATGAATGTCAACTCATTTAAATACCCTTTGCCGTCGCTGATGTCATAAGAATCCGTCTTCTTAATCGCAATAGCGACATAGGAATATTGTGAGTCGGCGCTTGGATACACATATTTGTATGCGCTGAACCGTGACTGATTATAAGATGCAACAGTTTCATCGTCAAAGACTATTTTTTCTTCAGCGTTGTCAAGATTATCCCAGGTTAAAGGAGTGTTGGAAAAATACATCGTAAATGGCAATTGATGACCATCAGCCTTTAAATTTTGAGCAAAAAGATTTACGAAAACTCTTGAAATATATCCATTCTCATTATGAGCGACGAAAATTGAATTCGCGGAATTCTTAAACCATATGCCATCCGTCTCTACATACAGATTGGAATAAGCATACATCGCTCCGGAGGAACCCGTTAAAGTTCCATTTGCTCCGGTAAAGGTCTTGGTTTTAAGATCTACAAATTCGTCTCGAGACTCTTCAGCCGAAGCATTTGAATAACACGCTGCAATCGCAAGGATTGCTAAAGTAAAGATTTTCTTCATGTTGTTATGGTTTTATGGCTGCATCCCTCTGTGAGGAGGAACGCATCCTGGTTTATCTCATTATTGTCGTTACAGCTGTTGCAGTTGCTGTTGCCTTAACTGTCGCAGTCGCTATCGCTGTTGGTGTGTTTCTGTTTTTTTTGTGGTTTATATTAACTTCCTTTACTGCAAAAGTGCAATAAGGGAGTGTGATTTTAATGTGTGCTTGCCGTAGTATAAAATACACGAAAGGACATTAATGAATAAATAACGCACTTTCGTGGTATTTATTGCTCCAAAATTTAAAATTCGTAACATAAATTTAAAATTCCTTGAATTATTTTAGATTTATCAAGCAATCAAGGCGCATCACCGGGAGGGTCGATTGCCACATCACCGGGAGGGACATCCCCTCCCAGTTTAGTCGTAGATGCCTTCTACTTGCTCTACGGGGGCGGACTCGTGGGCATATTCGGTATAGTCCACGGTGCCACCGTTACAGAGGTCGAGGTTGTCGGGGAAGTCAAACTTCGCATCCTGCGAATAGGGCAGTTTCGGGTCGGCATACACCTTCTTCATATAAAGGCCGTAAATAGGAAGCGCTGCCCTGGCACCCTGGCCGAAGGCCATCGAGTTGAAGTGGATGTAACGCTCCTCACCACCTACCCAGACACCCGTGACAAGGTCCGGGGTGAAGCCCAAAAACCAGGAGTCGGAGTTGGAGTTGGTCGTACCGGTCTTGCCGCCCATCTGCGCGTGGATTCCATAACGGCTGCGCAGACTTGCACCTGTACCGCTGTCCACCACATTCAGCAGAATGGACACAATCTTATAATATGCGTCCTCCGAAGTAACCTCCGTGCGGTGCGGCACGGCGCTATAGATCAGGTTGCCCTGGTTATCCTCGATGCGGGTAACAAACACCGGGTCTACGCGGATACCCTTGTTGACAAACGTGGTATAAGCCCCCACCATCTGTCCCACAGGCACATCCACGGTGCCGAGACAGAGCGGCAGCGTGGCGTCGATATAACCCGTGATTCCGAACATTCGCATCTTATTGGCCAATGCGCCCGGTGTGAGTTCATTCACGAGGCGCGCCGAAATCCAGTTGTTGGAGTTGGTGAGCGCCCAGCGGAGGTCGACCATCTGTCCCACGCGGGCACGGCTCGAGTTTCGCGGCGCCCAGTTGCCGAAGACAGGCTGCGTGTTGCTGAACATCGAGCAGGGGGTGAAATCCTGCTCCATTGCGAGGGTGTAGAGGAATGGCTTCGCCGTAGAACCGATCTGACGTTTTCCGCGCGACACCATATCATACTGGAAATGCTGGAAATCGGGACCACCCACGTAAGCCTTCACATAACCTGTGGCAGGGTCCATACTCATCATGCCGGTGCGAAGCACGGTCTTCATATACATCAGGGAATCGTAGGGAGTCATCGTCACGCTCTTCGTGCCGGGGACAATCTTGGTGACCCCCCTCTTCGTTTCCCTTACATAGGCGAACACATCCATCTCATGCGGAGTGTGGAACGCGCGTTCAATCTCAGCCTCGGAATGGCCGGCATTCTTCATCACGCGATAGCGCTCCGTCTGGCGGATGGCGTTGCGGATGAGTTTCTGAACGCCCGCATAGTTGAGCTCATTGGGATTGGAAGTGTAAGGACCTGTGCGGCTACCTCGTTTCTCACGCTCGAAGGCAGGCTGCAGATAGCCACCGAGGTGCTCGTTGACAGCCTCTTCGGCATATTGCTGCATGCGCATGTCGATGGTGGTGTAGATGCGCAGGCCATCGGTGTAGAGATTATAGAGCGACCCATCGGGCTTGGGATTCTTCTCAATCCATCCATATAGGGGATTCTCCTCCCATTGGGTGGAATCTGTGTTGTAATTTCCCATAGCGAGTGTATAGGCGAGATTGCTCGAATAGTCTCCACGTTTCGGGCGCACGGGACGTTTGGCAGTCATAAGACGACGAATCTCTTCACGAAGGTAAGGGGCTCCACCCTCTTTATGGTCCACCTTGTGATAGTCGAGTTCGATGGGAAGTTGCTTGAAAGAGTCGGCTTCGGCATATGTCAGGAAACCCGCCTTCACCATTTGGTCGAACACTACGTTGCGGCGGTCGCGCGTGCGGTCCTCATGACGAAGGGGATTGAAATAACTTGGATTTTTCAGCATACCCACGAGCATAGCCGCCTCCTGGATGTTCAGGTCGCGTGGTTCCTTGCCGAAATATACATTTGCCGCAGTCTTGATGCCCACGGCATTATTGAGGAAGTCGAAACGGTTGAGATACATGTTGATGATCTCATCCTTTGTGTAGAACCTCTCGAGCTTCACGGCAATCATCCATTCGATAGGTTTCTGGAGGGCACGCTTGAAAGCGGAGGAGGAGGGCTGGGTGTAGAGCTGCTTGGCGAGCTGCTGGGTGATGGTGGAGGCGCCCCCCGACGACTTGTCGCCCATGATGAGGGTCTTCACTGCCGTTCGGCCCAAAGCCTTGAAGTCGATGCCGGAATGCTCCTTGTAGCGCACATCCTCTGTGGCCACGAGCGCATTGATCACATGCTCCGAGATGCCGTTATAGTCGGTGTAAACGCGGTTGCCCGACCCGTAATAATATCGGCCGAGCTCAGTGGTGCCGTCGGAGGCATACACGAGCGAGGCCAGTTTGTCGTGCGGATCCTCAAGTTCTTCGATAGGAGGCATATATCCGATCACGCCGTTATAAATCAGGATTATCAGTAGCACTATGAAGAAAGCCAGGCCGAGGAAAGTGAGCCAGAGCCATTTCACTACTGTACGGTTGCGGCGGGCGCGTTTCTCCGCTTTGGAGGGCTTGCCGTCGAGTTCGTCGAATTCGTTATATCTGTCGTTAGCCATCAACGTCTATTCCTAATGTGGGTCTGAATTGCAAATTTACTAATTTTTTTTGACAGAGAAGCCAAATTTGCCAATCATTTCACCTAAAGAATAATAATGGCCGTGGCTATAGGCCATCAGCCGGGCTTTTTCGAGGCAGAATCGGCCGGTTTCGGGGTCGATCCATCGGGCGTCGGCGCGCACGTTGACCACCTCGGCCAGAAACATATGATGGGTGCCGAGCGGGGTTACCGACTTCACGCGGCATTCGATGCTGAGGGGCGACTCGGCGATTGTGGGGCTCTGCACCTTCTCGCCGGGGAGCGGCGTGAGGCCGGTCTCCTTCCATTTGTCGTAATCGCGGCCGGAGCGGACTCCCACCCAGTCGGTGGCGCGCGCCATCGCCTCGGTGGTGAGATTGATGGTGAACTCCATATTCTCCACGATGAGGGGATAGGAATGGCGTTCGGGGCGCACGGAGATGAAACACATCGCCGGGTCGGAGCATACTGTGCCGGTCCAGGCCACCGTGAGCATATTCCAGTCGGCCCGGCTTGAGCCGCATGTGACAATCACCGCCGGAAGGGGATAAATCATTGTGCCCGGACGCCACGACTCCTTGCGGCTCTCTTTCATATTCTGATCGCTGATATTATTATTCATCTTGTTTTTCTGATTTTTGATAGGGAATAAATGCGCTCCAAAGTGCGAAATGAATGCAAAGATAGTGAATCTTTGTGAAGAAAATGGAAATCTATGTGAAAAGCGGTTTTATTAGTCGTCTTTTTTTATTATCTTTGCGTTTATAATTTAGACCCCATCCCACAAAAAATGTTAACGCAGGGGTCGCAGATGTGCCTGCAAGACCGAAGATGAGGTGCAGCTGCGAGACAGGCGTAATTTCAAGATGGGGCATAAATT
>CAJLTZ010000007.1 GCA_905209725.1 uncultured Muribaculaceae bacterium | reverse complement strand
TGCATCAAAAATCGGTCGCCCCTGCGTTAACATTTTTTGTGGGATGGGGTCTTAACAAATGCACCGTGAATTCGGCTTGGGCCCGAATAACAGACTTTTGTGGGAATGGTCTTACAAACGCACAGAAAATGTGGCTTTACAAAAAAAGTTGCGCCCGATAAAAATGGATACGGCGCAACTAATCAACAAAATTCCATGAATGCAATGAGCGATAAACGGGGCTCGAACCCGCGACCCTCAGCTTGGGAAGCTGATGCTCTACCAACTGAGCTACTATCGCATTATTTTTCTCTGCAAATTTATAAATTATTTCCCTTATCCCCAAATTTTTCTTCAAATCCCTGATTTTTAATCATAGAGCCGGTCGTGATTAATCAGAGAGCCGGTCAATAAGCGATGCGCAAGTGTCTTCCAGGAGGTTGAGGACCAGTTCAAAACCGGCGGCGCCTTCATAGTATGGATCGGGCACACAGTCGTATTGCGGATGATGGCGCTGGAAGTCGATCATCTTTACCACTTTCGCCTCCTCTTCGGGCGTGGCGGCAAAGGCCCGCAGACGGTCATAATTGGAATCATCCATCGCCACTATCAGGTCGAAATCCGAAAAGTCGGATCGGCGCACCGGGCGGCTCCTATGTGTCAAGCGGTAACCGCGCGGAAAGGCGTGCGTGCGCATACGCAAGTCGGGCAACTCCCCTGCATGGCCTGCATAAAGACCGGCGGAGTCAAACTCAAAACGCCCCTCCTCCCCACGATCCTTTGCTATAGAACGCGCAATCTCCTCAGCCGCCGGCGAACGGCAGATGTTGCCGAGGCACACAAACAGAATGCTTACTTTGTCTTTCTCTTTCAGGGAGTTGATGATTTTCATAGGGATAGCGTTTACGTTGTGGTTTTTGTTTTGGGCACAAATATAATGAATTTTTTACTATATATGCAAACCGCGCACAACACTTCGCCTTGTGTTGTACGCGGTCGTTAAAATTAATTGAATGTAGAATGGTGAATGGTGAATGGTGGATGGTGCAACCAATTCAAAATTCAAAATTCAAAATTATCAGAAGAGCACTTTGGCTGAATGACGTTCACCGGCGGCATCAGTCCAGGCAATAGCGTATATGCCGGCTGCAATACCGGTGTTGACGCTGCCCTGAAGGGTTGCTGCAGAATATACTTGAGCACCGGCCATTGTGTATACCTCAACATCGGCTACAACTCCATGGGCAACAAGCACACCACCCTTAAGGACACGGAGCGAACTTGCCTCTGCAGCAACATCTGCTACAGCGTTGGTAGAACCGGTAATCACATAAGACACAAACGACATATTCTCATCGTACATATACGCAAGTACACCTCCGCTAATTACGGACATATCATCGCTTGCCACAGCGTGGCCTGTCATAAGCACCTCTTCATAAATAGGATTATATTCCTCATCCATATCGACAGGAATCTCCTTGAGCAGATTTTCATTCATCCAGGTAATGGCTTCCGGAGCCACTCCCTCGAGATATTCCTGAATGGGTACATAATCAGTTGCACCGGGAGTGTATATATATGTCAACGGAGGAAGAAGACTCGTAGACCATGGCCCGGGCACCGGCGTGCAGCCGAGGACCTCACCATTTGCAAGCACCTGACTGGGAAGAATATTGGTGTATTTGCCCTCGATCTGATTCATTGTGTTGTTTTCAAGATCGAACACGCATGTGCTGTATATTTCTTCGGGCATGAATGCACCCTCGGTCATAACATATTTCACAGCACCGATGGCCAACTTTTTGCCGGCTGTATCCAAAGCGAGTGCGTTAAGAACAAAACTGAGTGACTCGTCAATCACCTTATCGCGAGCCTCGGTATATTCTTCAAATTTTTTGTAATATTCCTCGAGACGCATATTGTATTCTTCAGCAGCCTTATTGTATGCAGCAATCTCCTCCTCCGTCATATATGAAGCGACATTGGGCTCGAGACCTTCCGGATAACCGGCATCCTCCCACTCCTTATAGGCAGCCTCATATTCCGTCCTCTTTTCTTCCGAAATAAAATCTTTAGCTTCCGGACGCGGCTCCTCAAATTCACCGGGATTTTCGGGAATTTCGATATGATTAGGATTGAAGTAGGGCTCGGAAGGAAGAGTATAACTCCATTTCCCGTCGGCGTCTTCTTTATATACAATAGGATATATGAAGAAACCGGAATCATCAATCACCTGACCCACAACTGTTTTGCCATCAGGTCCAATCCTCACTGCGGAACAGTGCTGCGGAGTGTTTCCAAAGAAATCCTTCTCGGGATGAGGAAGATATATAGGATCGCTTACGCTGCCGTCTGCGTTCACATTGACCACCATTGGCTGATACATCTGGCCGTCGGTGTTGCCCTCTGGGGAGTTGACGAGTCCACAGATGCGGGTTCCGTCAGGAGTGATGCCGTGAAGGTCACAGAGGCTGAACTTAGTGAGATTCTCCGGGTAAACAAGTTTGCCGTCAATAATCATCATAGAGGCATCCATCTCGTTGGAACCAACACCGATACCACCGGTTGAGATACAGTTGCCGTTGCCGGGCATCACCTCCGGATACGATTCAATTTTGCCTGTTTCCACATTCAGCACCCCCATGGGGCCGTCGGCGGAACTGATGATATAGCGTCCATCGGCGGAGATCTTCATCGTATAGAACTCCGCAATAGAGTCCACCTTCACCTGGGCGAAGAGAGAAATACTGGCTGCCATTGCGGCAAAAACAAGTAATGACTTTTTCATACGCAAGTATTATTTATGGTTAATGATTAATCTCTTGTTTGCTGGAAAATGTCAAGAAATTTATAATGGAAACCCACATGTTCTGGAATTAAAATCTATCATTTTTCCAGATAATATTAACAGGCTTTAACCAACCCGCCACCACATGCCGACAAAGGCAGTCATTTTTTTAAAAACCACCAAATATATTACAAAAAAAATCTTCAACCGCAAAATCTAATCATATAAAAACTGGGAATAATGCACGAAATGATGTAACTTTGCAGCGTCAATTCAACAGAATGCCATGAAGACAAACCGCACCTCAAAACTTCACTACGGCTACGTGATCGTGGCCTGCTGCTGCCTGATGATGGGCATCAACACCGGCCTCACTTTCAGTTGCGCCGGAATCTTCTATCAGCCCGTAAGCCAATCGCTCGGAGTCCCCGTGGGCGAGTTCGGCATCTACATGTCGATAATGTACATCACCTCCGCGCTCATGCTCCCCCTTGCCGGGAAAATGCTGGAGCGCGGCAGCGCCCGACGACTCTTCACGCTCAGTTCGCTGCTGATGGGCATCACCTTCGCCGGAATGTCGCAGGCCACCAATGTGTGGCATTTCTATATCGCCGGAGGAGTGCTTGGAATCACCCTCGCATTCCTGCTGTATCTTAGTTTTCCGACGCTGGTCAACCGATGGTTCCACACGCGTGTAGGAATGATGATAGGCATCTGCAGCGCCGCATCGGGCATAGGCGGCATGGTGTTCAATCCAATTGCCGGATGGATTATCACCAATTTCGGCTGGAGGATAGGCTATGGTTCCTTTGCCCTGATTATCATCGCGGTGGTGACACCCTTGCTCGCGCTGCTGCTTCGCGACCGTCCCGAAGACAAGGGCCTCCTCCCCTATGGCGCCTCTCCCTCCGGTGAAGCCGAGAAGAAGGATAAAACGGCCGCAAAGACTTCCGGCAAGGGCGTATCATTCGCACAGGCCCTCCATATGCCCGCCTTTTACATCACAATCCTCTTCGCCTTCCTGATGATGGGCATATCCACGCTCAATCTCTTTATTCCGGGCTATGTGACAGGCCATGGATTCAGCCTCGAGCATGCATCGCTTGCCGCAGCATTCGTGATGGCGGGCGTCACCATCGGCAAGATTGCCTTGGGATATATCAACGACCGCAACTGCAAGGCCGGGGTGCTCGTCACCACACTTGCAGGAGCCGCCGGACTGTCCGCCGTGACAATGTGTGGCGGCCAGATGTGGATGATTCTCTTGGGCGCGTTTCTATTCGGATGGGCATATGCCGGAGTCACCGTGCAGTCGGCAGTGCTTACGCGCACGGCCTTCGGTTCGGCCGACTATGCGCGCATCTATTCGATAGTGTCGATAGCGCTGGCAGCCGGCGGAGCGATAGCCTCAGGGGGATGGGGGCTCCTTGTCGACGCCACCTCATATTCATTTATATTTATAGCCGGCATCATCGGCCTCCTCCTCTGCGCCGCAGCCGGCATCATCGTAGTAAAAAAATAGTCGCGGAGCGACTGCACTATTGGCATATTTGTAGTCATTTACACTACATTCTCAAACCTCACGCGAGTTTTATTTCGATATTTTTTTATTTATTCATATAAATTAACTATCTTTGCGCCCACATTGCCTTATGGCAAAACCATATTGACAATAGCAACATTAAACAATCATATTATGTTAAAAGATTCTTTCAGAAAGTACGCTTTTGCTTTTGCAATCCCCGCCTTGATGCTTGCATCCTGCGGCAGCGATGATCCCGATCCCAACGATGATGGCAACGCCGGCGGCGGAGGCAACACAGAACCCACCGAAACAGTTGACGGTCTCCTTTCCTCCTCCGAGGCTTTCGATTACATTCAGAGCACAGCCGAGGAAGCCATCTCCCTCTTCAAACCCGAAGACCAGAAGGAAGTGATGGAGGTGTGCAAGGCTTTCGACGAAGCCTATGGCGAATATGACTTCATGGGCGGTGACGATTACGATTATTCCCCCCGCAAATTCATGCAGACGCTCCGCAAGGGTATGCGCAATCCCCTCTACCTCACCCGCGCATCCTACTACGTCTACCGCATTGACGAATTTGCCGGCATCTACACCCCCAACGACAACCGCGAAACATGGGAGCGCACCGGCGATTCAAAGGATATCATCTGCCGTTGCGACCTGAACGGCAAGAAATTCGAGGCTAAGATGACATGGAGTTCCGATTCCTGGGAGGTGCCCGTTGATGAGGAGGAGGCATATGCTATTCCTTCCACCATCACAGTAACTGTCACTTACGGTGGCAAACAGCTTGCCAAGGTGACCATCGAGTCGAATGCCAGCCTGGAAGGCCACCGCGCAGCCCTCAAGATCAGCTATGAGGTAGCCAACATCCAGTCGACAAGCGATTTCAACGGCACTGACAGCCAGCTTAAGGAGACAGCCAACGTATACGTAGGCGGCAAGCGCCTCTATGCCACTGAGTTCACAGTGAATGGCAACGGCCTCTGCGATATCAACGCATGGGCAGGACTCGAGGATCCCACCCCCGCTCAGGTGGCTGCAATGTTCCGCAATGGCGAGTTCAGCATCAACATCCTCGACCGCATCTTCTTCACAGGTTCCGCAGCCGGTCTCAACAAGGTTTATGAAGCCCTCAACTTCTACGAGGAGTCCTATAATACCTCCTACAGCTTGAACGAAGCCAAGAAACAGTGCGAGAAGGCTTGCAACACCCTCAACTCCAATCTCAAAGCAGAGATCAAGTTTGCAGGCAGCAACGCTGTTCAGGGCTCTCTTACATTCGTGCCCTACGTATACGAGGAGAAAGGATCCAGCTGGTGGGATGTTTATCCCGCAGCCGCAATCAAATATGCAGCCGACAACAGCATAGAGGTTCTTGAGGACACCGACTACGACTTCAGCGTAATCGAGGAGATGTTCAACAACCTCGTGAACAACTACCAGCGCTTCTTCGAGCGTCTTAAATAATTGATTTGACACTCTTATAATCAATTTGACACACGCTTTACGCCACATCACAAAGAGGAGAGCAGTCTTAGGATTGTTCTCCTCTGTATTGTTGAGCCTCTTCGCCGCCGAACCGCTCGACACGGGGCGCGTCGTATCGCTCGACTCGCTTGTGGTGAGCGGTAAGGATGAGATGTACCGACGCTCCGACGATGGCAAACTCACCCTCGATGTCTCGAAGATGGCCGGATATATCCAGACCCTCGGCGAGGCCGACCCGGTGAAATATCTGCAGATGCTTCCTGGCGTGCACGCCACCGACGATTATGCTTCGGGCTTCTCCGTGGAGGGATTCAACTACAGTCAGAGCCTCGTGGAAATAGATGGCGCTCCCGTTTTCTTCCCATATCATTTCGGCGGCATCTTCTCGCTTCTCAATCCCCGCTATTTCAAGAATATATCCTTCCGAAGGGTTTTCCCCTCACTGGAAGCCACGCCGCGCCTCGGCGCTTTACTGAACGCCAATTCGCCCTCGCGGATCTCGAAACGACTGAAGGCGGAGGCTTCCGTGGGCATCATCTCCTCGGGGCTCTCTGCTGAGATTCCTGTTGGAAGAAAGGTGCAGGTGAGTCTTGCAGGGCGAATCTCCTACCTCAATCAGCTGATGGGCCCTTTCCTGAAAAACCGTGATTCGGAGTATCGCTACGACCTCGCCGACTGGAATGCCTCCGTGCTCTATTTGCCCGGAAAGGATGACATGCTCAAACTGAACGTCAGCGGCAACGTCGACCACCTCGGGTATTACGACGGCCGCTATCTCAATGACACGCATGTAGACTGGAGCAACCAACTTGCCTCGCTGCAGTGGGAGCATTCAGGCGAGCGGTTCAATGTCAGAACTTCGGCGTGGTATTCGTATTTAGGATCGAAGATGACCGTGGGAATGTCTGGTCTCGATGCGCGGATGTGGTCACGGATTTCGCAATATGGTGCGCGTGTGGCATTTCACTGGCCGGGAGACCGCGGCAACCGACTGCGCTGGGGCGTAGAGGCTTCAGCTTCCTCCACCGGCATCCGGCCCGCCCGCGTGGAGAGTTCATGGGCGCTTATCGGCGACATTGACACCGGTAAGTCACACGCACTGGAATCCACACTGATGATGCGTTGTGAAGCCACCGTGACCGACAATCTGCACCTCGATGGCCGAGTGGGAGGCGCATTCTATGAGTCGGGCGGTTTTCGGCGCGTTCTGCCGTCGGCCCTCCTGGCTATGGAGTCATTCAACGGCAACAATATCTGGCGCGTGGAATTGAGCGCCCAACCGCAATTTTTCCATCAGATCGGTTTTTCGGAGATTGGTCTGGCATCCAATTTCTGGATTGGCTCGGGCAACAGCGCCCCTGCCGAAAAGGCATATGGCGTGTCGGCCGACTGGAGCCACTCCTGGGGTGCCGGCTTCGAAAGCAGCGTGGCGCCATATTTCAAATGGATTGAGGATGAGGCGGAATATGGAGGCGGTGTGTTCGACCTTCTCGAGGAGAATTTCAATCCCTATCGCCATATGCTTGCCGGCTCGGGATATAATGTGGGCGTCGACCTTTCGCTGAAACGCACTGCCGGGAAAATAACTGGCTGGGTGTCATATTCCTTCGGTCTGGCACGGCGCCGCTTCAGCGACCATCCTGCTGTCTGGACCCGCTCTGCACGCGAAATCTTGAATGTGGTGAAACTCTTCGTGGCCTGGCGCATCTCCGACCATTGGCAGGTGGGCGCCAATTTCAACTATTCCACGGGACGCCCCATTACGCCGGTGACCGAGGTGTATGTGCTTGCCAACAATATCATTATGGGTTATGGCGACCGCAATTCGGGACGTCTGCCCGCCTACCATCGCCTCGATATCTCCGGCACCTATAGTTTCGACACCGGAGGGCGCATGCCGCTGCATCATAGCGTCAACATTTCGCTCCTCAACGCCTATGGCCACAACAATGTGGAGTTCACACACTTCCGTTACAACCCCAACACCGGTCAGATATATCAGAAATTCGCACCATCCCTCTTCAGGTTTCTTCCCTCGCTGAGTTATTCGATAAGGTTTTAACTATACCGTCAGCATCCATAATCACATCTGTAATTAATTGAAGATGAAAAAGATTGAATATTATTACTGCGTTGCAATAGCGATTTTGACTATGGCCTGCAGTTCGCCTGAGCCGGTGGAGCCGCGCCTTGTGGTGGATGGCTGGATAGAGAATGGGGAGCACCCGAAAGTGCTTCTCACCATGCCTTATCATCCCGGCGAGTCAGGCTCACGCCCGGAAGACCTTCTGGCGCATCCGGCGATGGTTACTATTTCCGACGGCGAAAACAAATGGCAGTTGTACGGCCGCACCGACCATGATTTCTTCCCTCCATATATCTATACCAATCCGATGCTCGAAGGGGAGATTGGCAAGGAATACACTCTTGTGGCGGAATATGACGGCCTGCGGGCCACGGCCACCACAAAGATATTGCCTCCACCCAAGGATGTTAAGTTAGAAGTGACAGTCTCCACCACCGACAAGGAACGGCGGTCGGTGAAGATAACTATTGACGCCAACCCCGACTCCACGGAATATTTCAACATATATGTTCAGTCGCTTGGTGTGGACAGGCGCTCGTTGCCAGCATTCATGGGCACATTTGCCACGCATCCGGGCGATGGAATGGTGACGCTGCCGGTGATGCGGCCCAAGAATCATGTGGACACACTGAAATATGCGCCCGAATACAGTCCGGGTGAGCGACTGAAAATAAAATTATGCAGGATGGATGAAGCGTCATATAAATTCTGGATGGACTATCAGAACGCCATCTCCTTTGGCGGCGGCAACATGATCTCCTCCTCCTATCCGATGCGGGGCAATGTGGAAGGAGGCTTAGGCTGCTTCAGCGGCTACGGCGCCCTAACCCGCATCCTCGAAATCAAATAGCACCGTCGATCCGTCATCCCCCGCGAACAAGCAGATTCGTTTTCCGCATAAGCCTCTTGCTGCTTCCCCATCCCGTGTAAGGGCAAAAAAAATTGATTGTCGTCGCGACAACCAATCTTGCGTTAACCTTAAAATCTAATACCATGAAAAACTCACTGCAAAATTAAAAAATAATTTTCTAACACTGCTATAAAACATAATAAATTTCTTTGGTTTTAACTCTTGTTAACATATAATACGTGGGCGACAATCAGATTTTACTTCTGTTAACATTTGCTAAAAAAGTGAAGTCGCTCCGCGACCAATTCAAAATTCAAAATTCAAAATTCAAAATTACTTTCACCCTCCTATCGAGGTTACCGCTTTCTCGAAATCGTCGCGCGATATCAGGGCGGCGTTGCGGAATTTTACCCTGTAGTTGTAGATGGTCGATACGGAACGGCGCAGGAAATCGGCAATCTGACGCGAGTCGGTGACGCCAAGCCGGATAAGGGCGAACGTGCGCAGTTCGTTGGGCAGGTGTCCGTCAGGCCCTATCTCCACACGAGCCTCCGGATTCAGCAACGCATTGAAACTCTCCACAAAGGTCGGGAAGATCTTCAGGAAGGTCTCGTCGAAGTTGGAATAGAAAATCTTCAGTTCGAAGTCGTCGCTCTGGCGCGAAGCCAGGAATTTCTCCACGGCCTTCAGCCCTCCCGTTCGCGAAGCCTTCTCCACACCCTCCCTGTATTTGTCGAGGCAGTCGATAAAATATGAACACAGGTTGAAATACTGCATCAGGTAGGCATCCTTCACCTTGTTGCTCTCGCTGAGGCGTCCGTTGATCTCCTGCAGACGGTTGTTGATTTTCTTCAGTTCGGCATTGAGCGCCTGTTCGTTTTCAGCCTTTCGTGTCACCACCCTGTGCATTCTCGCATAAACAATTAGAGCAGCGGCGAGGAGCACAGACAGCAGGGCGATACCGGCGATCGACCAATAGTGGCGGCGCTGGATATGTGCCTGTTGCTGCTCATAGGCAGCCACAATTGTCGGCATAATCGCCACGGCGGCGAGCATGTTGCCGGTTTCCTTGGAAGCAGACAGGTCTTTTACTGCATAAGTGATATAACGGTAAGCACGTTCCACATCTCCCTTCTTGAAGAGCACTGAGGCGAGTTCGTAAAGGGAGCGGTAGTCGCGCACGGGGGTCACAAGGTCATTGTAAGCGGCGCTGGCGAGGTAATTCATACCGGCCACTGTGTCGCCGAGCAGAAGGGAGAGCCGTCCGCGCTTATAATCGGTGATGGCGGTGATATGCGGGGAGGCGTGGAGGGTGACGCTGTCGTGGGAAAGCACCTCGAGTGCATGGCTGAAATCGGCCTTATATTCGAGCATGCTGCTTTTGGTCCAGATGCCGTCGGCCGAGTTGGTGTCAATCACGGCCAGCAGGCGTTCATACCAGGGGAGGGGGTCGCCCCTGCTGATGAGTTCGTAAGAAATGCGGGCATCATAATAATCCCGGCGGTTGGCCGCGGTGACAGTATCGGCGCTGGCCTCTTCGAGAGTAGCCGCAGCGGCCACTCCCCTCCCTAACGACACATATGCCCGCGTGAGCTTGATGAGCGACCTGAACTTTTCCTCGTCGAGATGCAAATTATGGGCAAGTTCCACACGTTTTTCCGCGAAGTGGAGTGCGGTATCATAGTTAAAGGAATAATATTCGTCGTAGAGATTCCTGTAGATATCGTATAGGGGCCTGCCACGGCTCACCGATGCGACCATCCGCAGGGAATCGATGCGGTGCATCTTGGCAGCGAGCAACTGATCGCGATGTGCTATGGCATTGTCGAGACTTGCGAATATCTCTTCATCCATGCCATCGTCATGGGAATCGGAGCAAGCCGCGGCAAGGAATGCCAGCAGGGCCACTATCGCAATTAGAGTTCTATGGATAGATTTTGCACAGTACATGTAGCAGGATGGGAAGGCTTGTTTATATTGGTTGGGGAGCGCCGACATAGCATATCGGAACCCGGATGCAAAGGTAGGCAAAAAGGCCCGAAAATACAAATTTATTGCTTCAAAAGGGGCAGAAACCACGTTTGAATCACTACCATTTTTCGCATATCAAAAACAGTCTTTACGCTAATTTACAAGTATTTGACCATTCCAATCCACTACTATTTCACTACTATGCGGCGAATCGGCGATTTTTCATATTAATTTTGCGGCATCGAAAGATAAAGAGCGCGTCTCAGAGGAGCCGCGGCAAGATATACGACAGTTCAAAATAATAGGAAATATCCTGAATGCATTTTGCATTTCGCTATGCCCTTGTTGCATTTCTGACTGCATATCACGAATGCATTTCAGATTAATGAGATTAACTGTTGTTTGCATTTCATGGTTTATAATCCCAAGGTGTTTCGGCAGAGGCCGGGACGGTAAAAAGAAATTTAGGTTCATCATTTTTGGCAAGTGGCATCCGGCAAAGGCCGGTGTCACAGGATCGAAAAAATTAGTTTTGAGTAGCAGACGCCCGCAAATGCGGAGACGCATCCGGGGCATGCAAGACAGAAAGGCTTGTTTATTGGTTGATTATCAGATGTTTGTTTTAGACCGTCCTAATTCACGGTTATGGAAAATAAGATTGATTGCTCTTGTTGAATTATAAGATTGATATTAGTTATAGAGTCAATCGATTGTGGGGCAGAAAAAGCGAGGAGTGATTCCCGCTTTTTTCTTTTATGCCAGCCGCACTTTGGGTATAGGTGGTGAAATAATGAAAAAAACGGGAATTTCGGGGATAGATTTGCAGAGGTCGGATTATTTTGTTACTTTTGCGCGTTATTAATAAAAGGACCCAATAAAAGGAATGGAGAATCCGGAGGATTTTCGTCCGCGATTCCACACCGGGGATCATCCCTGAGAATCACCCTGCAGGGATCATCCCGAAATCTTAAAAAGAACAAAAAAGGTATAAAACATTAAATACTAATACATCCAAGTAAAAAAGATTAACATCAACTCAACCATTGCATGTTGCATCAGCGATGCTGCGACAGCGATGAAAGTCATTCATTATGGAAGAGAACAAAAAACCCAAAAGGCCACGCATTGGATCGCAGAGTCTTAACCTGAATGTGCCGGAGACCGGCGAACATGAAGCTCGTTATGAGAAACCGAATTATCCCCAGCAGTCAGCGGCTGCGCCTGCGGAAGGCGGAGCAGAGGGCGAGCAGCGCAGTTATCAGCCCCGTCAGCAGGCTTATGGCTACCAGCCTCGTCAGCAGGGGAATTACCAGCCCCGTCAGCAAAGCGGTTATCAGCCGCGTCCGCAGGGCTACGGCCAGCAGCGTCCCCAGCAGGGAGGCTACCAGCAGCGCCAGCAGGGCTATGGCCAGCAGCGTCCCCAGCAGGGAGGCTACCAGCAGCGCCAGCAGGGCTACGGCCAGCAGCGTCCCCAGCAGGGAGGCTATCAGCAGCGCCAGCAGGGCTATGGCCAGCAGCGTCCCCAGCAGGGTGGCTATCAGCAGCGCCAGCAGGGCTATGGCCAGCAGCGTCCTCAGCAGGGAGGATTCCAGCGCCAGCAGGGCTACGGCCAGCAGCGTCCCCAGCAGGGAGGATTCCAGCGCCAGCAGGGTGGCTATCAGCAGCGCCAGCAGGGAGGTTACGGACAGCCCCGTCAGCAGCGCGGTTACGGCCAGCAGCGCAACGGATACCAGAAAAACAGCTGGAACCAGCCCCAGAAATTTACACCCCGTCCAAAACAGATCGACTATGTGCTAGAGGATATAGACCCCAACGCAGAGATCCGTCTGAACAAATATATGGCCAACGCCGGCATCTGCTCCCGCAGAGAGGCCGATGAATTCATCGCAGCCGGAAAGGTGAAGGTCAACGGTGAGGTAGTCACCGAGCTCGGCACCAAGATCACACGCAATGATGTGGTGGAATACAACGAGAAGGTAGTTACGCCGGAGCGCAAATGCTACGTGCTTCTCAACAAGCCGAAAGACTGCGTGACCACCAGCGACGACCCCAACGGCCGCACCACGGTGATGGACATCGTGAAGAACGCCTGCGAGGAGAGAATCTATCCCGTGGGACGACTTGACCGTAACACCACCGGCGTGCTTCTTCTCACCAACGACGGCGACCTCGCCTCGAAACTGACCCATCCCAAATATGTGAAGAAGAAAATCTATCACGTATGGACCGACAAGGCCATCTCCGAGGAGGACATGCAGCGCATCGCCGATGGCATCGAGCTTGACGACGGCGAGATCCACGCCGATGCCATCAGCTATGTGAGCGACGACCGCAACCAGGCGGGCATCGAGATCCACAGCGGCCGCAACCGCATCGTGCGCCGCATATTCGAGCATCTCGGCTATCGCGTCACAAAGCTCGACCGCGTCTACTTCGCCGGACTGACAAAAAAGAACCTTCCCCGCGGCCGCTGGCGCTACCTCACACAGGAGGAAGTGAACTATCTCCGCATGGGTGCATTCGAATAAAATTCGGATAAGATAAAGCAATGGAAAAGATACGCAGAACAACGATAAAGCAGCTTCTCGCCGACCCTGAGGCCCACATCGGGCAGCGGGTCGACGTGAAGGGCTGGGTGCGCACGCGCCGAGGCAACAAGAACGTTCAGTTTATCGCCCTCAACGACGGCAGCACCATCAACAACCTCCAGATTGTGGCCGACCTCTCTAAGATAAGCGAGGATGAGCTTAAGCCTGTCACCACGGGCGCCAGCCTGCATGTGCAGGGTGAGCTTGTGGCATCGGCCGGCAAGGGCCAGAGCGTGGAGGTGCAGGCCGACGAGATTGAGGTCTACGGCACAGCCGACCCCCTCACCTATCCTCTTCAGAAGAAGGGCCACACACTGGAATTCCTGCGCGAGAAGGCACATCTCCGTCCGCGCACAAATACGTTCGGGGCTGTGCTCCGCATCCGCCACGCGCTTGCATTCGCCGTGCATAAATTCTTCAACGACAAGGGATTCTACTATTTCCACACGCCGCTGATCACAGCCTCCGACTGTGAGGGTGCCGGCGCCCAGTTCCAGGTGACCACCCTTCCCCTCTCCGACATTCCCAAAACAGAGGATGGAGGTGTGGACTATTCCCAGGACTTCTTCGGCAAGATGGCCAACCTCACGGTGTCGGGTCAGCTTGAGGGAGAACTCGGTGCCACGGCGCTCGGATGCATCTACACATTCGGCCCCACATTCCGCGCCGAGAATTCCAACACTCCGCGCCACCTGTCGGAGTTCTGGATGATCGAGCCGGAGATGGCTTTCTATGAGATCGAGGACAACATGGACCTCGCCGAGGAATTCATCAAATATTGCATCAGCTATGCCATGGAGCATTGTGCCGACGACATCGCCTTCCTCGCCGAGCATTTCGACAAGGAACTTCCGGAGCGCCTGCGCTTTGTGGTGGAGAATGAGTTCGTGCGCCTTCCCTACACGGAGGGTGTCAAGATTCTCGAGAAGAGCGGCAAGAAGTTTGAGTTCCCGGTATACTGGGGTGTGGACCTTGCGTCGGAACATGAACGCTACCTCGTGGAGGAGCACTTCAAGCGTCCGGTGATTCTCACGGACTATCCCAAGGAGATCAAGGCCTTCTATATGAAGCTCAATGACGACGGAAAGACAGTGCGCGCCATGGACGTGCTCTTCCCCAAGATTGGCGAGATCATCGGTGGTTCGCAGCGCGAGGAGAACTTCGACAAGCTGCAGGCCCGCATGAACGAACTTGGCCTTACGGGCATGGACTGGTACCTCGACACGCGCCGCTACGGCAGCGTGCCCCACTCCGGCTTCGGACTCGGTTTCGAGCGTCTTGTGCTCTTTGTGACTGGCATGCAGAATATCCGCGACGTGATTCCCTTCCCGCGCTATCCGAATGCCTGCGAATATTAATGGTTAAAGATTCGTATAGGATTCATTGAAGAGACTGATACGAAACATATTGACAGCGATAACGGCAATCCTGTTGTTCGCGCCATGTCTTTCAGGCGCCGAGCGACGGGATTCCGTCATTGTCAGCCTGATCACCTGCTGGCCCGGCTCGGAGGTGTATGAGCTCTGCGGCCATGAGGCCATCCGCGTGCGCGGCGAGAATATCGATTCGATATGGAACTACGGGACGTTCGACTTCAACCGCCCCGGATTTGTGTACCGTTTCGTGAAGGGTGAAACCGACTATATGCTTGCCGGCTATCCCTTCTCCCTCTTTATACCGGAATATATAGCGAACCAGAGGCATGTGGTGGAGCAGGACCTCAACCTTACGCAAGACGAGGCCCACAGGCTTCTTGGACTATTGCGCCACGAGGCATTACCGCAAAACTGCACTTACCGCTATAATTATGTGCGCGACAATTGCGCCACGCGCATCATCGAGCGCATCGACCAGGCCGCCGACACCACGGTGGTCTATCCCGACACGGTGCGCTACGGCACTTTCCGCCGAGCCATGCGTGCCCACCACAAGGACTATCCCTGGTATCAGTTTGGCATCGACATAGCCCTTGGCAGCGGTCTGGACATGCCGGTGAAGGGGCGTCAGGAGATGTTCGCGCCTCTGGAGATGATGCGGAAGGCAGGGAGCGCGCATTTCGCCGACGGGCGTCCGCTCGTGAGGGAAACGCGCGTGCTCAACGAAGGCGTGCCCGATGCCACGGCAGGCCCCACGCCATGGTATCTCACCCCGCTTTTCTGGGGTTGCCTGGCATTTGCGCTGGCAATCCCGCTCTGCCTCTGGCAATGGAAAAAGAACAGGATTGTGCGGATTGTATACACGGCATGGTTTGGCATCCTCGGCCTTGCGGGCTGCGTGGTGACATTCCTTGTGTTCATATCGACACATGAGGCCACATCGCCCAATATCCTGATACTCTGGCTAAATCCGCTGCAACTGCTTTTAGCGGCCGGAGTGTGGTGGAGAAGCTGGCGGCCGGTGAACATCGCCGTGGCGATAGTCGACGTCATAGTGCTGGTGGTATTGCTGGTGGTATGGCCGTTCCAGGCCCAGAGTGCCAATGTGGCGTTTTTCCCGATGATGGGCACGACGTTCATGCTGGCGGCCACATATGCAATAATCGCCTCAAAAACAAGTTATAGAATCAGTGGCAAGCGCCACTCTGCGAAAGATAATGAAAAGGTTAGCAACCTCGGTGCTGGTAGGACTGGCGGCGGTCAACGCCGTGCAGGCCGTTCCGGCGGCGCGACCACGACTCGTGGTGGGCATCGTCGTTGACCAGTTGCGCACCGACTACATAGAATACCTGAGTTCCTATTTCGGGGAGAAGGGTTTCCGGACGCTGATGGGCGACGGGGTCTATTTCCGCGACGTGGACTATCAGACAGCCCCGCTTGACGCGGTGTCGGCCACGGCATCGCTCTTCACCGGGGCCTATCCTGCATATACCGGGGTGCCGCAGGCCTTTGTGCAAGAGAACGACGCGCTGCGTCCGGCGCTCGCCGGCGAGGGCGTGTCGATCACCAATGATTCCTTCACTCCCGAGCGCCTGCGCCTCACCACCCTGAGCGACGAGATCGCCGTGGACGGCAACGGCACCTCCCTGATTTATTCCGTCGCCACCGACCCGCAGCAGGCTGTGGTGATGGCGGGACACGCCGGGAAAGCGGCACTCTGGATCAACAACACTTCGGGCAACTGGGCCGGAAGCAGTTATTACGGCAGCCTTCCCACGCCGGCTTCCACCCGAAATCTCCGCCAGAGCCTCTACCACAGGCTCGACACAATGACCTGGACCCCCTCGGCAAGGCTAAAGGAGGTGCCCGGAATCTCCGAACTGAAGAAGAAATACCCCTTCAAGCACCGATTCAACACCTCCGACCGGGACGCATACAATAAATTCAATGCATCGGCGCTTGCCAATGCCGAGGTGACAGATATGGCGATCGCCCTGCTGAGTGAACTCCCGAAGGGGGGCGAGACGCGCGGCATCGACATGCTCAATGTGGGCTACACGCTGGCTCCTTTCAAATATGCCGGGCCCAATTCACGCGCTGAACTCGCCGACTCTTATCTGCGGCTTGACAGCCAGTTGTCGCGGCTCATAGAGGCTGTGGACCGGTATGTAGGGCGCGACAATGCCCTGATATGGCTCACAAGCACAGGATATTATGATGAGGCTGTGGCCGAAGAGAGCCGCTTCCGTCTTCCCGGGGGCGAATTCAGCGCCAAGCGGGCCAAATCGCTTCTCAACAGTTATCTCTCTGCGCGTCACGGCAATGCCACCTTCGTGAAGCGCATCACCGATGGCCGCATCTATCTCGACCACAAGGCGATAGAGGGGCGCGGCCTTCAGGTGGCCGATATCGCACGCGATGCCCGCGAATTCATTGTGAAGATGAGCGGCGTCGACGATGCCTATACCCTCAACGACATTCTCTCCTCCTCAACCGACGAAACCGAACGTCTCCGCCGCGGCTTTGACCCGCGCACCGGGGGCGACCTCATATTACGCTTCACTCCGGGCTGGGCCATCAGCGACGATGAGACTTATCCTGTGAAGCAACAGCGCGTGCGCGAGTCGGGAGTGGCCACTCCCGCATTCATCCTTGGCACGGGCGTTGAGGCTCGCCGCGTAATCACTCCGGTGAAGGCTGTGGCTCTTGCGCCCACGCTTGCCGGCATGCTGCGCATCCGCGCCCCGAGCGGCGCACGCGAAAGAAGCCTATTCTAATAATGTTGAATTTTGAATTGGAGGATTCAACAGTTTTTGATTTTTTAATTTTGAAATAAAATACTACGACATAAATGTTTAATAATCTTCTTAAAAAGATATTCGGCGACCAGTCGGAGCGCGCCGTGAAGCCGCTCTGGGACCGCCTCAGAAAAGAGATCAACCCAATCTCCGAGGAGATCAAGGATATCAGCAACGATGAATTGCGCGGCCGTATCGACGTGATTCGCGACCGTATCCGCGGCAACGCGCAGAAATATAAGGATGAGATGGAGGAGATTCGCGCCCAGATCGAGACTCTCGACTATGACAAGCGCGAGCCCCTCTGGAAAAAGATCGACGACCTCCGCGAGGAGATGTTCACCAATTATGGACGCGACCTCGACGAGGCTCTGCCGGAGGTGTTTGCCGTGGTGAAAGAGACTGCACGCCGTTTCAAAGACAATGAGTTGCTTGAGGTTACAGCCACGGATGCCGACCGCAAACTGGCAGCCGACGGCAAAGACTTCATCACCATCGACGGCGACAAGGCCATCTACCGCAACGAGTGGATGGCCGGCGGCAACATGATAAAATGGGACATGGCGCATTACGATGTGCAGCTCATCGGCGGCATGGTGCTCCATGGCGTAATGAACAACGGCAAGGTTACCAACAACATCGCGGAGATGGCCACCGGTGAGGGTAAGACCCTTGTGGCCACGCTGCCTGTGTTCCTCAACGCCCTCACGGGCGAGGGCGTGCATGTGGTCACGGTGAACGACTATCTCGCCAAACGAGACTCTGAATGGATGGGCCCGCTCTATCAGTTCCACGGACTCACGGTGGACTGCATCGACAAGACAGAGCCAAATTCGCCGGAGCGTCGCGCAGCATATGCCTGCGACATCACCTTCGGCACCAACAATGAGTTCGGCTTCGACTATCTGCGCGACAACATGGCCACAATGACTGAGGACCTCGTGCAGCGCGATCAGCATTATTACGCGATTGTCGACGAGGTGGACTCGGTGCTCATCGACGATGCCCGTACGCCTCTGATCATCTCCGGCCCTATCCCGAAGGGCGACGACCAGATGTTCAATGAGTTCAAGCCCAATGTGGAGAAGGTGGTCAGCGCACAGCGTAAGCTCGCCCAGCAGCTCCTTCTCGAGGCCAAGGAGAAGATTTCCGCAGGCAACACCGAAGAGGGTGGTCTGGCGCTCTTCCGCGTCTACAAGGCCCTCCCGAAGCATGGCCCCCTTATCCGCTACCTCAGCGAGGATGGCATCAAGCAGCTCATGCTCAAGGTGGAAGCCAAATATATGGCCGACAACAACCGCGAGATGCCCAAGGCCGTAGAGCCCCTCTTCTTCGTGATTGACGAGAAGAACCACTCCATCGAGCTCACCGACAAGGGCATCGAGGTGCTGACAGGCACCACATCCGACCCCGAATTCTTCATCCTTCCCGACATCGCCGCCCAGCTCAGCGCCGTGGAAAATGAAGACCTTTCCGCCGAGGAGAAGCGCGAGAAGAAGGACACCCTCCTGCAGAACTATTCCGTGAAGTCGGAGCGCGTGCACACTGTGAACCAGCTTCTCAAGGCATACACCCTCTTCGACAAGGATGTGGAATATGTGATCGACGACAACAAAATCAAAATTGTCGACGAGCAGACCGGACGTATCATGGAGGGGCGCCGCTATTCCGACGGACTCCACCAGGCCATCGAGGCCAAAGAGGGGGTAAAGGTGGAGGCCGCAACCCAGACCTATGCCACAGTGACGCTCCAGAACTATTTCCGCATGTACCGCAAGCTGGCCGGTATGACCGGTACGGCAATGACGGAGGCCGGCGAGTTCTACGATATCTATAAACTCGATGTAATCGAAATTCCTACCAACAAGCCTGTGATCCGCAACGATATGAACGACCGCGTGTACCGCACGAAGAAGGAGAAATACGCCGCAGTGATCCAGGAGGTTGAGGATATGGTGAAGGCAGGCCGTCCGGTGCTTGTGGGCACCACATCGGTGGAGATTTCCGAACTTCTGTCGAAGATGCTGAAGCTCCGCAAGATTGAGCATCAGGTGCTGAATGCGAAACTCCACCAGAAGGAGGCCGAGATTGTGGCCAACGCCGGCCAACGCGGCACGGTGACCATCGCTACCAACATGGCAGGCCGTGGCACGGACATCAAGCTCTCTCCCGAGGTGAAGGAGGCAGGTGGTCTGGCCATCATCGGCACCGAACGCCATGAGTCGCGTCGTGTGGACCGTCAGTTGCGCGGTCGTGCCGGACGTCAGGGCGACCCGGGAAGTTCCGTGTTCTTCGTTTCATTCGAGGATACCGTGATGCGTCTTTTCGCTAATGAACGCGTGGTGAAGATGCTCGACCGCCTCGGCTTCAAGGAGGGCGAGATGATTGAGAACAACATGGTCACCAAATCAATCGAGAATGCCCAGAAACGGGTGGAGGAGAACAACTTCGGTATCCGTAAACGCCTTGTGGAATACGACGACGTGATGAACGCCCAGCGTAACGGCGTATACGGCAAACGCCAGAACGCACTCAAGGGTGAGCGTATCGGCATGGACATCGCCAATATGATTTCGGAAACTGCCGAAAATCTCGCCAACATGGGTCTCGATTATGAGGAACTCAATAAGGAGATGAACACCTCGCTTGCCATGGAACTACCCTTCTCCGAGGAGGAATACTCGAAGTTGGATTCCATTGAAGTGGCCCAGCGCATTGCCGACGCTGCCATGGAGAATTTCCAGCACAAGAAGGATAAGATTGCCGAGGGCGCGGCCCCATATGTAAAGGAATTCGTGGAAGAACGCGGTGCGAAAGGACCTGTGGGAGTGCCTGTCACCGATGGCCGCCGAATGTTCAATATCCGCGCCGACATCGAGGAATGCTACAACAATAATTGCAAACCCCTCGCAAAGGCATGGGAGAAGGCGGTGCTCCTTTCTTCAATCGACTCCTGCTGGCAGGAACAACTACGCGATATGGACGAACTGCGAAAGTCGGTGCAGAACGCCAGCTATGAGCAAAAGGACCCTCTTGTAATCTATAAAATCGAGGCCTTCGAACTCTGGAAGAAGATGCTTGCCGAGATGAACAATAAGGCAGTGTCCACACTGATGCGCGGCCATCTGGCAGTGCCCGATTATGAGGAGGCAAAAGCTGCCGAAGAGGCTGCCCGCCAGCAGCATGAGGCCCAGCAGGCTGCAATGGCCGCCCAACGAGCCATGCAGCAACGCAACCGCCAACCTGTAACCAATCCCTACGCAGGATACAGCACCACAAGCGAAACCTACGAAGGCGAAAACGCCCAGCGTGAGGCAATGAAGAACGCAGGCCGCTCTCAGCAGCCTGCCCAGAGACAACCCGTGAAGGCCGCCGCAAAGGTGGGACGAAATGACCCATGTCCCTGCGGCAGCGGAAAGAAATACAAGAACTGCTGCGGAAAGAACCAGTAATCCTCGCACATTTAAACAAATCAAGGCCATGAAGGAGCAATCTTTCATGGCCTTGATTGTTTCCCCACTTTTCACAGCTTTTCCTATATAGGCCGTCACGCTTTCATTTTGCAATTTTTCCTTCGGATATATTTCAGGAAACACACTTTTCAAGGCCGGATTCACGAGAAATTTTGGCAAATATTCAGCGGAAATAAAGCTCACTGAAATAACATTTTTTGAGAATATTAAAGTTTTGTTGTGAACGTAAAAAAATGTTACTATATTTGCAACTGTCAAATGAAATATCACAAGTTTCAGGGAGTCAAGAATCCTATGAAACGCTGGTATTGTCGCATAAGACAAGCCTTTTGGCAACAATCGGCAACAAACCATAGAACACACCGGTCGGACTCCAAGTCAGGCCGCACGCGAAAATAAACAATAATATTAACCATAAAAGGAACGTGCATGAAGACATTTAGACCCATTCTATTGTCACTCGCCACGCTATTGGGATTCACCATGGTGCAAGCCGCCGAAAAGGCGAACTACACCGTCGATTTCGACACGGCCATCCCAGCGAGCGAGCATGATTTTCAGGTAGCGTCAAATTGGGGTCACATCGTGGATAAATACACAGACTATGGTGTGGACTACTGGATGACCTACACTTACCTGCCAACAGGCGGTAAGGATGACACAGGCGGACTGAAGGCCGGCAAACAGTTTGCCGGTGACGATTCTGGCTGGGGAACCGATGGCATCAACACTAAAGACATTCTGGTGACACCCTCCGTGAAGGGAACAATCAGCATTGAAGTAAAACCGGCCACCTATGCATCGTCGGCAAAAGTTTACTTTTACAACATCAATGCCGACGGCTCTCTTGGCTCAGTAATCCAGCAATTCACAGGCTATTCCGGTGGCGCAATCAGTTCCTCCGGCTGGTCCACGCTGACCATTAACGCTACTGAATACAAAAAAATCGGCATCTGGGCCGAGCAAGTGGTGATGGATAATTTCAGCGCATCTTTCGCAGAAATCGAACCTGAACGGAATATGCGTATCCTTACCGGCAATCCATCACAGACCACCGGAACCATCAAATGGAACCAGAGCCCCGACGGAAGCGTAAAGGTGGAATTTACTGATGTCACAGTCCAGAACATCGGCGAAGTCAACCTTAACCAAGGCGACGAGGACTTCAGCGTATCAATCATCAACAGCAACACCGGAGAAGTGTTCTGCACTGTGCCCGTGCCGCAAAATCTCACAAGCTCCGACCAGGCCATAAGCGAGCCCTTCACAGTGACAGCAACAATTGCCGAGGACAAAGTGAAGACGGTGTGGCCCAATTCCTACACATACGCAAAGATGTGTCTTAAGGAGAACATCAAAGGGAAAGTGTCACCACGCGCGCAATCGCATTACAATGCGTATGAAGCGCTGCTTGTGTTCCGCGACAAAGGCAACAACACAAATTATAGCATCTCAAGCGCTCAGGCTTTCGGCAATGTGAGCGAGTCCACTTCCAAGACCTATGAAATCCTCAACAACGGCATCGCGCCAATGGAAGTGACCACCCTTACCGCTCCCGAGGGCTTTACTCTTGATGTTCAGGCTCCCTTCACTGTGGCTCCAAAAGAGATTAAGGAAATCACCGTGACCCTGCCTGCCACGGAGTTTGGCAACTACAACGACAAACTGACACTCGTCTACAACGTGCGTCCGGCAGTGGCAGGCCAGGACCCCTCCACCAAGACCTACACACTCGGCTTCAATGGCGCCGTGATTGACCCGAACGCCTGGTTTGCTGATTTCAATGGCGAGAGCAAAGTAGCATATCCGCAAGGGTCAGTGGCACAGAGTGGTGTCAACGCATCTTACAATGGCACCGAGAACAACCTGCGCAACTATTACCTTACCGGCAGCCAATACAACAATCTCTTCATCTCGCCGAAACTCCGTGCCAAAGCCGGCGACAAGATCTCTTTTGCCGCACGTGTGGACGGATATTCGAAAGATGACGCCGCTTATGTAAAAGTTTACGTCTCTTCCGACCGCTACAACTGGCCCGAGGAACCGGCATTCACAGTGTCCGGCTCGGAAATCACCACCGAATTCCTGCCTCATCAGTTTGCTCTCACTGAGGCAGGCGACATCTATGTGGCCTTCGCCATCTATAAGTCGCGCTTCGACAATGTGAGCGGCCCGCAGAAGGTGGATGTTCCCCACGATGTATACATCTGCTCCTTCACTCAGAACAACGACGAAATCCAGACCGGACGACAGATCAATCCGCAATTTGTGATGATTCCGCTCACCGAGGAACCCAGCACAGGATATACCGTGGAACTTATCGCTAACGGAGAGGCAGTAGCCACACCCCCCGACAATCAGAAGGTGGCTCTCTATGCTGAAAGCAAGAAGGAATACAATTACACCTTCGAATGGACACCCGAAGTGGAGAATACTACCGACTATGATCTCAAGGTACGCGTCACCATCGGCGACCAGATTTTTGAGTCGGAAAGCAAACCGCTGCGCGTGCTTTGTGAGCCCATATTCGCATTCTTCAACAAGGGCACAAGCGTGAATGAATGGAATCGTCCCGATTCGCGCAAAACCGCAATCGACTTCGGACGCGTAAATACCGCTAACGCTACTCAGGAATTCGAAATCTACAACTGGGGCAAGAAACCTCTCAACGTGAAGAGCGTAACTGTTCCCACCGGCTTCGCTTCCAGTCTCAACGACACCATAGCACAGCCTGCAGAACGCATCCCACTCAACCTGAGCGTGACCGCTACCGAACCGGGCAACTATGGAGGCGACCTTACAATCACTTATGAGAACGCACAGGGCGCAGACACAGTGTTCACACTCCCTGTCTCCGTCACAATGCTCGACCATACTAAATGGTATGCGCCCTTCCATGAAAACGGCACACTGAAATGGCCGGAAGGCTCACTGCATCAGAGCAACATGTCGATTTCAAATTTGGGCACTACTACCGAGCCCAACTTCTTCCTCTCCGGCTCCGGCGGCACCTCCGATCCATCGAAGAATATGTTCATCACTCCGAAACTCCATGCCAATGCCGACGAGACGCTCGAATTCGCGGCCAAACTCCGTGCAAGCAACTGGCCCGAGGGCTGCGTATCCATCTTCGCCGCTACTTCACGCGAAGAACTTACCAATGCCGAAGAGGGCACACAGCGTGTAGAGATTCTCGCTCTCAAGGGCAAGGACTTCGAGGAGGGCAAGCAGCTCACCGCCGACCTCACTAAGTTCAACGTGAAGATGCCCGCCGAAGGGGACTATTATATCGGCGTCCAGATTGTGGGCAGCGCTCAGGTGAACTATCTCTATGGATTCTCACTCGTTGAAGTGGACCACGATCTCCAGTATGTGGAAAGCACTATCCCCGCTGAGGCCATGCAGAATACATCTGTAAAAGCCTCTATGAAAGTTCGCAATTTCGGAACTCACGCCGAAACTGCCGAAACATATAAGATGAACGTCTATATCGACGGCCAAAAGGAATTCGAACTCGCAGGCCCCGCTGAGATTGCTTGTGCCACTACTCCTACCGACACTCCGGTTGAAATTCCTGTTTCATTCCACTACAACAAGATTGGGGAATTCCCCGTGGTGATTGAACTTGAAGCCGGCGAAACAATTCTAAGAAGCGACACCGTGGCTGTGAATTTCACCAAAGAGACGATCAAAAGCGATGTCACTGTAGGTGAATACAAGGAATACTCAACCACAGGCTTCATCAACATCAATTACAAACAGTCGCAGAACGTTACGCTCTATACTCCTGCTGAACTCGGTCTCGAAGCCGGCGCAAAGATCAAGAGCATCATAATCAAGGGCTATGGCACAAATGAATGGACCACTGATTTCAAGATCTACTACCGCTGGAGCGACGCCACCTCGATGGATATGCCCGCCACAGAGGCATTCAACACCGATGGCTGGATCAATATTCTCGACAATGCCGCTTACAAATGGGAAAAGATCGGCTCAAGCAGTGACCCTGTAGACTATATCGTAATCAATCTTGACGAACCTATCGTATATGAAAGTGGCAAGTCGCTTGAACTTTTCACTTTCTCCTACTGCGAGAACTATAAATCCACTTTCGGATTTGAGTGCGCAAGCAATGGCACTTCCTACATGCGTCAGAAGGATGGCGATATCAGCACCCAGAGCTGGAAGAAGAATCTTGCACCTGTGCTCCATCTTGGACTTGAGGTTGAGCCTGTCACCGTCAGCGGCGTTGTGACCGAAGCCGGTCAGCCTGCCGAGGGCGCAGAAGTGACACTCCTAAGCACCGATGGCAACAAAGTGGGCTATGCAGCCACCACCGATGCCGAAGGCAAATATGAAATCCAAGTGATCCAGAACGCACGCGAATACAACCTGCTCGCCCTCAAGGCCGGCAAGGAGGATTTCGCCGACGCCAAGACTTTCGCCGAAAGCGACACCGTCGACCTGCAACTCCGCACCGTGGTATTCGTTGACGAATCCGGCGCTG
Source organism: uncultured Muribaculaceae bacterium (assembly GCA_905209725.1). Classification (GTDB taxonomy): domain Bacteria; phylum Bacteroidota; class Bacteroidia; order Bacteroidales; family Muribaculaceae; genus Lepagella. Next base: position 18,698 of record CAJLTZ010000007.1, on the reverse strand, counting down.
CTCCCGCCGACTGCGACGACGCCCTCGTGAAATTCAACCTACCGATGGAGACCGGACACAATGTTGTGGCTCTCCCCTTCAGCCTCTCACCCGAAGAGGTGGCCGAAATCTTCGGAGAGGGAACAACCCTCCACAATTTCGGCAAGACCGACCTCTATGACGCCAATGGCGAAAACCCGCGTCTCCACCTCATCCTTGGCGATGTGGCTGCCACCGACTCCCTGCGAGCCGGAGTGCCTTACCTTATCGACGTCAAAGAGGCTACTACCCCGCTGAAGATCCGTGGCATCCGCACAATTGCCGAACCTTCCAAGGTCGACACCTGGTATGCCGAAATCGTTCCTGTGTTCCAGCCCACAGCACTTCCTGAAAAGGCATTTACCCTTAAGAAGGAAAACTTTATGGACCAGACTGAGGAACCCACATCTGATGATGCCGCTGCACTTGCTGACGAACCCGCAGGCGTGAAGGCCTTCAGTGCTTATGTTCAGGTGAAACCGCAGTATAATGCCGCCACATTCACCTATGAAATCGACGACGTGAAGAGCGCTATCGAGAGCGTGGCTTCCGAACTTGATGAAAACGTGGTAATCTACGACCTTAACGGTCTGCGCGTGAAGAATCCTACTGAAGGAATCTATATCGTGAACGGCCGCAAGGTGCTGATCCGCCGCTAATCCATACTCACCGCGTCTCCCGAAAGGGCAAACGTCCTTCGGGAGACGCTCATTTTAAATTCCATGGATTACGATAATCCCCATCATTGGTATTGAGGATTGTAATCCGGAATCGATAAAATAGGTTAATACAATCAAATCAGTCATTTAGGAATGAAGAAATCACTATTTGCAGCCGTGATGGCGGCTCTGGCCATATGGTCGCCCGCCATGCTCGCCCAGCAGCGTTCCTGCACACTGAGCATAAGCGTAACTACTGTAGAGGGCGACAACCTTGTCGGCCAGCCCGTGGAGATTACGCAGACCGACTATGATGTGACATATGAACTCATGAAGCTCGACGCTTCCGGCCAAGGAACGCTGAAAATATATCCCGGAGCGCACAAACTGCGTCTCGAACGTGAGGGCTTCAACACTCTCGAACAGACATTCAGCGTGGCCGAGAGCGAAACAACGAAATCTATCTCCCTCACTCTCACCGAAGCCACCCGCACCCCATTCGCCCTTACTGCCACCCCGCACCATGACGCATTCACAGGCAAAAACAGCGTGGAACTGGGCTGGAACGTGACAGCTCCCGTATTTTTCGACGACTTTGAGAGTTATTCCCCCTTCTCCATCAATTTTGGAGAATGGACGGGGATTGATGTCGACCAGGCAGTGGCTGCTGCCATTGTAGGGTCGTATCCAAATAGAGGTGTAAAACAGTATGCACAGGTGATAAATCCTTTGACGGTGGAGCCGACATGGTGGTACGATATGCCGGTGCTCCGGCCATACTCCGGCCAGCAATACATCGGATTCACCCGCACCTATGACGGTGTGCCTAACGACGACTGGCTGATCTCTCCCGAAATCACTCCCGGCGAGCATAATGTAGTGAGTTTCTTAGCCAAGGCCGCCGACAAATATCAAGAGCGTTTTCAGGTGTATGTCACGGAAAAGACCGACAACCCCGCTCCCGAAGACTTCACCCGCCTCGACACGGGAAATTACGAAAGTGTGGGTTATCAGCAATGGCAGAATATGAGTTACGACCTCAGCGATTATGCCGGCAAAAAAATAAAGATAGCAATCCGCTACATCGGTGATGCCAACCGCTATGGGGCCTTCATGCTCATGGTGGATGATTTCAGAGTGGGACAGCCCGCTGCCGGCCAACAGACCTGTGCCAAGGGGATGGCCCGCCGTGTGGCTAAATCTCCCGACAATAAATTCGAGAGTTTCGAAATCTATCTCGACGGCACGCTCGCAGCCACAGTGGATGAATACAATCATACTCTCGAGGATGTGGCCCCGGGAAAACACACCATCGGAATCCGCGCCAAATATCTGCAGGCACAGAGCGAAACTGCCACCATCGACGTCGACGTGGCTTCCGGCACATATCATAAAGCCTTATTCTCCACTAAAAAGAATTCTCTGGCCCCTGCAGCAGGCACGCGCCTCCTCCTTCTCAACACGGAGAGCGGCGAAAGTTACGAACTCGTTCTCAACGATAACGAACAGGTCGAACTTCTCTCCCTACCCGACGGCAAATATGGAGTGGAACTACAAGGCGACTCCCCCTTCAGCCTCGAAGCCCCGGCCATCGACCATAACGCAGATGCCACCTATCAACTCACCCTTAGCGACGTTCTCTCTGCACCCTTCAATATCACCCACACACTGGAGGAGAATGGCGATGTGACGCTTCGCTGGAACCAGAACCTGATGTTTACCGACAGTTTTGAGGATTATAAGGACTTCGCCACCGGAAGTTTCGGCGACTGGATAGGTATCGACGAAGATGGCCAACCCGTATACCCGATAGCGCTCGGCGACATCAACAATGTTGTGTCGTTCCCCGGTGCGGGCACCGGACAGAATCCTCTGCCCCTCGGTCCGATAGTGTTCAATCCCTGGAACACTGTGCCGCCCATGATGCCCTCCGACCCCGCCATCGCTGCCGCCACCGGCGACAAGAGCGTGATGTTCTGCTCCGCACAGCGTGCCAAAAGCAGCAAATGGCTCATCTCTCCCGAGGTGGATATTCATTCCGGCTATGCAGTAAAATTCAAGGCGAAGGCTTATAATGCCGCTTACGCCGAACAAATCGAAGTGTGCGTGGCAGAGGAGGGCTCCGACCCGGACGACTTCACCGTGCATAGCGATCTGATTACTGTGCCGGCTCAGCAATGGAGCGAAGTGTCGATGCCTCTGGATGAGTATGAGGGCAAATCGGTGCGCATTGCCGTGCATTATGTCACCCAGGACGGCTTCCTGCTTCAGGTGGATGATGTGACTATAGGTCCGGCCGACGGCCAGGGTGAAGTGGTGGACTACGGAAATATCCGCAATTTCGATGTGGAACTCGACGGCAAAACGGCTGGCAACCCCAACAAGCCCGTCATTACTATTCCGAAACCGGAAGATGGCGAACACTCCGTAAAAATCCGTGCTCACTATTTCGACAATTATTCCGACTGGACAGAATATAAATTCAACATTTCAGGCGCCACAGTGACTGTCATCAGCGACGACATATCCGACACGTCCGAATATTACGATATGCTCGGCCGCCGTCTGCCGAAAGCCCCTGAAAACGGTATCTATATCGAGCGCCGAGGAGCCAAAGGGATGTTGAATGTAAAATTTTTCTGATATGACGATATTCAAATCAATCATAACGGCTGCCGCACTGATAATGTCTGCGACGGCTGTTCAGGCGGTCGACAGTTCCGACCGAGGACTGGGAGCCAACCAGCGCACCCTTGGCTTCACATCTACAGACTCTATCACTTATACGGATGTAATGGTAGGCACAGCCGGCACCTACACAATGGGCGCCATGCTCCCGGCCTCTACGCTCGAACCTTACAAAGGTTGCCGCGTGGTGGGTATCCGCATGGCGGCTGCTCACGACCTCGGACGATCCACTTTCCATCTTCTCGAGGGTGAAAAAGGAAACGTAAAGCAACTCGTAGAGCAAAAGCAGCGCATATACGAGGGCTGGAATAATCTCTTCTTCAATGGTGATGGATTTGAAATCTCCGGCACCGCCCCCCTATTCTATGCCTTCGACTATACTGAAACCCCCGAAATGGTGGAAAATGAAAAGGGTGGACTCTGCACCGTAGGCGACGAATATGCCGACTCATTCCTCCTCTATCAGGATGGAGAGTTCTTGCCCGTGACAGGTGCAGGCCAACTATGCATCCAACTTATCGTGGACGTTTCGGCGCTGCCGGCCGTGAAGGTGGCTATCCCCTATTTCGACACCGGCTTCAAATATAAAAAGCGCGGTGAGAATGTAGAGATCTTCTCTATTTTGAAAAATGTGGGCCGCGAGGCTATCAAGGGACTTACGTTGGCTGTAACTCTCGACAATGGCACGCCGGTGATGATAGAGCGCAACGACACCCTTCAGCCCGAAGAGGAACTAAGTGTGGAGTATGCGTATCAGATTCCGGAAGGCACTGCAGCCGGAAGCCACAACATATCAATTCGTGCGGAACGCGCCAACGGCCAGGCCATCGCAGCCGGCGAAAATGCCGAACACTCGGCCAGTTTCGCCATCTACGACAAAAGCCTTCAGCGCAATAAGTCGTATCTCGAAGTCTATGCCGACCAGGACCAGTATTACACCGCCATGCTTGATGAACACCTTGATGCCGTAAAGGATAAGATGGGCGACAATGTGGAGATTGTCAAGACTTTCCGTCCCGGCAACTCTCTCTGCGCCGAAGGTGCCGACTGGCTTCACGATACATATGCCTACACATGGCCCTGCTTTACAGCCAACCGTGCCTACTATCCCGGCGAAGCATATATCGCCTACGATGTGAACCAGTATCTTGAAACTGTGCCATTCATCGTGCCCGAGGTGCTCTGCGACATTGCCGGTCAGGACCTGAGCACTCCAAGTTTCGCAGGCATTGAAATGGGTCAGTTAGTCGAAACCGGTGCCGGTCACCAATCTGCGATGATAGACATTACCGGTGAATTGCTCGACGAGGCTGCATCCATCTATGGTGACATTGCCCTTACGGTGATGGTGGTATCGGATGAAGTTCCGGGCAAACAGATGGTGGTGAAAGGGAATAGCGCGCAGTACGACAACAACTACGTCCATTCCAACACCCTTATCTCTTATCTCTCTGATCCCAAGGGTGACAAAGTGGTGAATGAAAACGGCCGCTATTACGCTGAATACTATTTTGTAGTTCCAGCCGGAGTTAACATTCATAAATGCCGCGCTGTGGCAATCCTCACCAAGGATGCCTCCGGCATGACCGCCGACAATCTCAAGGATTACGATATCATCAACTGCGCCACGCTCCCGCTCGTGGATGGTTCTGGCGTAGATGAAATCACCAACAATTCCGATGCATCGTCCGACCGGGACACTGAATGGTTTACCATTGACGGTCGCCGCGCCGGCAAGCACCCCACCGCCAAAGGCATTTACATCTCCCGCACCGGCAAAAAAATCATATAACAACCATAAAACATCAACAGCTATGAAAAAAACCTTACTGGCAGGAATCGCGCTATTGGCGGCCGGCACCATGTCGGCCCAGACGATTCTCGAGGAGGGATTCGAGACTGGCAACACCGGAAAGGATCTCACCCCCGTCGCGGCAGGTCCAGGCTGGGAAGTGGTGAAGGGCTATAAAGGCTCCGAAGCCACCTACAACTGGTACAATTATTATTCAAAACCCGGCACATCTCCGGACGGCACTGAAATCAAGAGCACCATCACGGGTCTCTGCTGCGCTTCGGTGACATGTCCCATCACGGCCGACAGCCCCGAAAAGGGTAGCGGCCCACGTGAGGAGATTCTGCTCACCCCGGAACTCGACCTCAACGACACCTATGAACTCGGCTTCACATTCCGCGTGAGCCCGATGAATGCATACGACCGCAGCCGCTACGACCTGCAGGTGCGCGTGGTGGAGGATGGCAATCTCGAGGGTGCCGAAACCATCTTCAGCATCCAGAATGAGAAGATGCTTCGCGAAAGCGGCATCGGCGTGTTCCCCATCACCAACTGGAACCCCTATTCCCCTAAGGTGAGCCTCGCCGACTTCAAGGGAAGCAAGGTGCGACTCGCTTTCGTATACAAACTGATGACCGAGGAGGGCAACCTCGTCTGGCTCGACGACGTGACCGTGAAGAAATTCACCCCCGCCACCACTCCCCAGCCCCGCCTCTCCACCAACAGTTTCAACTATGGCGACGTATACATCGGTGAGAAAAGCTATTCCGACGTGATTTCGCTGACCAATACCGGAACTGACGGCCTCACCATCGAGAGCGTCGACATGCCTCAGGGCGTATCGCTCACATTCTCTCCCTCCGATGTGAACCTCGGCCGCTATGAAAGCCTCGATTTCCAGGTGGCTTATTCGGCAGCCATGACCACTCCCGCCAAGGGCGATGTAGTGTTCCACACAAACGGCGGTGACGTCACGCTCGCCCTCTCGGCCACCAAGAAGGCTGTGCCCGAAGGTGGCATGTTCGAGGGCTTCGAGGCATACTATCCTCCCGCAGGATGGAAGTCGGAGGGCTGGAACTGGACCACACGTCCCATCGAGGGTGACCACTCCGTTTATTGCGATGGCGGCTACTCCAATTCCTATCTTACCTCACCGCGTCTTGACCTCACCAACGGTGGCACCGTGGCCTTCACTTATTACAATAACTACGACGGCGACGAGGCTCCCTACTATGATATCGAAATGCAGGTATCTTACGACGGCGGCAAGTCGTGGAAAAAGAAATGGGTAACCGAGGACAAGAACCTCAACCAGATGCTCACCACAGAGGTTGAACTCGACAAGGGTGGCGACAACTGCTATGTGCGCTGGTATTATCCTATCGTGGAGACTGACGACTACGGCGCAATGGAGCACACAATCTTCACACTCGACCGCGTGGTGCTTCCCTCCGTATATGGCATCAACGGCGCTCCCGGTGCAGTGTCAAATCCCGTGCCGGCCAACAATGCCACCGACATCCTTCCCACCAACATCCATCTCGCATGGGCTCCCGCTCAGTTTGCAAAGGGTTATAAGGTATTCGTCGGCACCAACGCTGAGGCCAACGACCTCGTGAACGGTCAGGACGTGGGCGGCAAACTCTTCTTCGACATTCCTGTGGCCAAGAATGAGACTTCCTACAACTGGCGCGTGGTTGCTTACAACGACAATGGCGAAAGCACCGACGTGACCACCTGGAAATTCACCACCCAGAAGGATGCCTCCGTGACATCTTATCCGTATGAGGAGAACTTCACTTCCCTCACAGGCAATGAGATTCCCACCGGCTGGGAAAACACTCCATCGCAGAACTACAAGCGCACCTGGAGCGTAAACTCCATGAATCCCTACAAGAATGACGGCAAGGAGTATGCCGTGCTCTCCACAATGTGGCTTGAGTCGGGCGACAGCAATGCCATCGCCACGCAGGAATTCCGTCTTCCTGACGATTCAGCCATGGAGATTTCTTTCATCTGGGGCGACGCTCATCCTTCCGACCTTAAGATCGACCCCACAGGCATGGCCGAAAAGAAAAACGTTGAGCCCAACAATGGCGTGGCCAACAACACCTTCGACATCTTCGCCGACGGCAAATGGACCACTTTGAGCACCATCTCCCAGAATGCAGACAGCGACGACAAGAAGTTCTGGATCAACGAGCAGATCGACCTCTCTGCCTACAAGGGCAAGACCGTGAGGTTCCGCTGGACCCATGAGAGCTTCAACCGCAATAAGGACAATGGCGCCGCCCTCACCCACATTGTAGTGGAGGAGAAGCAGGGCCAGAAGGCTATCGTGAATATCTCCACATGGGACTTCGGCAAGGTGAACCACCGCATGGCCGCCTCTTCGGGCGACGTGTTCCGCCTTCTCAACAAGGGCAGCGAGACTCTGAAAGTGGCTGACGTAAGCTTCAAGCAGAGCAATTTCACCACCACTCTCGCCAAGGGCGACGAGGTGAAACCTGGTGAGGCCAAGACTTTCGCTCTTCGTTTCGACGCTCTCGAAGCCGCCACAACTGAACCCGTGGAAATCAACGATGCGCTGACCATCAATTTCGGCGCCGGCTCTATCGAGATCCCCGTGAAGGGCGTGGCTCTTCCCGGAGATACCCGCTATTATAGCTTCGAACCCAACACTCTCGACCACGAATGGAACAATGACTTCTCCATGATCGATGAGGACAAGGGTGTGAACTATAATTTCTCCTCCTACTGGGTGCACTATAATGCAGGCGGACTGAAGGGTGCCTTCAGCGTGGAAAGCGACTCGAAGGAGGATGGCCTCTATGGCATGATGAAACCTGTAAGCGGCATGTATGCCCTCGTAGGCGCTTCCCCCGTGAACCGTGGTGCCGACAACTGGCTTATCTCCCAGAAGCTCAAGGCTTCCGACAGCGCCAAGTTTGATTTCTGGGCACGCAACCTTGAGTGTCTGCAGAGCGTTCTTCCCAGCGCCAAGCATCGCATCGAGGTGCTCGTAAGCACTGCCGGCAATGAGAACACAGCCGACTTCACCACTGTGCTCAAGAATCAGGAGATTCCCTATCTCGACGCTGACAACTGGAAACACTATGAAGTGGACCTCGGCGAATACGCAGGCAAGGAGATTTACATTGCACTCCGCCACACTACTTCAGAGGCTACCAACCTCGCCTTCTTTGACGACCTCTGCTTCTCCGGCTTTGAGTTCGACCCGTCGGGCGTGAAGTGCATTGAGGAGATCAACGACGACACTCTCGTCAACATCTACACTATTGCAGGCGTGAAGGTGGCAGAAGGCCAGGCATCCGAGGCTGTAAAGGCGCTCGCTCCCGGTCTCTACATCGTGAAGGGCAGCAACGGCGCCGCCCGTCGCATCCTCATCTCCGCCGGCAAATAAATTTCATCAGAATTATTCTCAATCAAGAATAATCCCCTACAAACAGAAAAGGCTCCTCGAATGTGCGGAGCCTTTTCTTTATCTTTCTTGTCCTTTTTACCAGTAGTAGAGGGGATAGATGGTGAGGTAAGGGTAGGTGTCCCAGATGAGGCCGAAGATGAAGTAACAGATAATCCAGACCAGAGAGATCCAGAATCCGCACCAGGCAAGAGTGGTGTCGCGGCCGCTGAGGCCTACGCACGACAAGATGGCGCCAAGCAGCCAGCAGAAGCCCCCGATATAGGGAAGCCAGCAGAAGGCCGCGCCAAGAACTGCAAATACGAAGCCGAGCGATCCGGCCACGTTGGAATTTCTTTGAGACATAGTTTTATGTGTTTTGATATTATTATTTCTTTCTTTTTTCTCCTCGCGCCTCCGGAAGGCCACTCGCAGAACCGACATTCCCCAGTGCAGATTCCTCGCTCAAGGAGCTTTATTATATCAACGCCCGAAGCGCTGATGTGGTTTTGGGATTTTTGCATATGTTATTAAACATCTTTAATAAATGTGAATATTTTTGGCCATTACCCGCTAATTTTTTAACTTTGCACCATCAAATCAAAGGATTTTTTCGGACTCCCGCTCGGGGGTCTGAAAATTTTTTAATACCGACTCAAAACCCGGTATCACCAAAATGTAAAATCAACAAACAAACACACATACAAGTTATGGCTACTTACCTTACACAAGAGGGTTACAATAAGAAAATGGAGGAGCTGTCGGCACTCGAAGCGCAGCGCCCCATCATCAAGCAGGCAATCGCCGAGGCACGCGACAAGGGCGACCTCTCCGAGAATGCCGAATACGACGCAGCCAAAGAGGCCCAGGGTATGCTCGAGATGAAAATCGCCAAACTCAAGGAACTCGTGGCTTCCGCCCGCATCATCGACGACAGCAAGCTCAACACCGACGAAGTGCAGCTCCTCAATAAGGTCACTATCAAGAATCTCGCCAACGGCATGGAGATGGCTTATACCATCGTGACCGAAAACGAGGCCAACCTCAAGGAGAAGAAAATCGCTTCCAACACCCCCATCGCAAAGGCTCTCATCGGCCATCGCGTAGGCGACCGCGTGAAAGTGCAGGTTCCCGCCGGCATCCTCGATTTCGAAATCACCAAAATCGAAATCTAACACTCCCAGCCAAAACCGTCAATATCTTCCTCTAACCCGACTAAACAGGAATATCATGACTATTTTCTCACGCATCATCGCCGGCGAAATCCCTTGCTACAAGGTGGCTGAAAACGACAAATTCTTCGCATTCCTCGACATCAATCCTGTAAACTGGGGCCACACCCTCGTTGTCCCCAAGAAGGAAACCGACTACATCTTCGATATCTCCGACGAGGACCTCGCCGAGATGATTGTCTTCGCAAAGAAGGTGGCGAAAGCGCTGAAGAGCGTAATGCCTTGCCGAAAGATTGGTGTCACGGTACTCGGCCTTGAAGTGCCTCACGCCCACATCCACCTTGTGCCGCTCCAGCAGGAGGGTGACATGGATTTCCATCACAAGATTTCCGACCCCGACCCTGCCCGCATGCAGGAAATCGCCGACAAAACAGCCGCCGCTTTCGCAGATTTCTGATCATTTCAACACGAAACCCAATAAATTTCCGGGACATCATCTTTTTGATGCCCCGGATTTGTTTATAGGCAATTGCACTGAAAATAGATGAATGCCACCAACGGCATGTGTAAATTCAGAATAAATATAATATCCAAATCAATAGAAATCAACTTCTTTACATAAATACTTCTCCTATACTCTTTACTTGATAAAAAATTTTGGATTTTCAAAAGGATTGTTTATCTTTGCACATACTAACAAGCATTATATCAACATGAAACAACCGATTTTATTTTTTAGTGCACTCGTAATGCTAATTTCGAGTTGTACTAACAGTCCCTTTGAAGGACCAGCAGAAGGTTCAGTCGTAATCAATCACTCTATTCCCAGTACGCACATTAGTTGCAAAGAAGCAATCGAAATTGCCTCAAATGTAACAAATCAAGGGAATAGAACAAGATCTAATTCATACGAGATTAGTTACATAATGCGTAGCCATCAAACGAGAGGTGAGAATGAAATTGGAGATACTCTGGCATATGTCATCAACTTTGAAAAGGATAATGGCTTCGCCATTATCGCTTCCGATAGCCGAGTCTATCCAATTTTAGCATTCTCTGAAAACGGAACGTTTGATACAAATAATCCGATTGCAAATGAAAATTTCTTAGGACGAATTGAGCCTTATATGGACAATGCATGTACCCAAACCCGTTCCATCTCATATCCGGGAGATTACACATATAAAATACCACCTGTAAGGGTTGCACCAATGCTTACAACAACCTTGAATCAATGGAGCCCCTACAACAAGTATGTAGCTCAAAGGAAACCCGGATTTCCTGCTGGATGCATACCATTAGCCACAGCGTCAATAATATCCCATGTAAAAGAAACGCTTACATATAATGGTCACACTTACAACTTCAAAGCCATTAATAACGGTATAGGAGGAGATGGCAGTTTAATGTCATATTCTGAAGCTACGGACAAGATGGCAAGATTTATCTGTGATCTCGGAATCGCTATGAAAGTTGAGTTTGATGAGGAAAACATCCAAACTTTATGTGGAATTGCGGAACCTTTAAGAGAATTCTGGAACACATCATGCAACATCATGACACAAACCACAGACAATCACCCTATCATGTTTAAATATAATGACCAGAAAGTGGTAGAATTTTTGCATGATTCATGTTATATCTATATCACTGGATATAATCCGGATTATCCCAAATATGAACAAGGCCACGGATGGGTTATAGATGGATGCGCATACTATCTTAATATGGATATGGCCTTAGGCAAAAATGTCAAAACTTGTATTTATCTTCATTGCGACTGGGGCTGGGGAGGTCAAGGCAATGGATATTTCACTGGAGAAATATTTAATCCTTTGGATGGTTATAAATACACTGATTTTGATTACGCCGCAATTAAATAATAACTCAATATTATCAGAACCTTAAAAAAAATACGGACATTATGAAAAGAATAGCACTTTTATTTGTCGGAATGCTCGTCACTCTTATTGCTTTGGCTCAAAAAAACTATTTTGAGGAAGGCACAAGTTGGATTACGCAATATTCTTATCTTGATCAGGATAATAAGGTAGTAACCGGATATACTGAGATGTGGATTGAAGGCACTACACCTATTAGTGGAAGAGTCTATCTTAATGTATGGTCTCAAAAATACGATAATGAGCAGGAGAAACGAATCGGATCTGAAACTGATAAGTCTTTAGTCACATTTCTATATGTTGAAGGGAACAAGGTTTATTCTTTTAATTATGGAAATAGTTCTCAACCAGCCCTGATATTTGATTTTGATTTAAATGTTGGCGACAAATGTAACGTAAACGCTTGCTACCCATCTTTTCTCATAACTTCAAATCTGACACAGGAACCTCGCACAAGCACTCTTGAATATTTAGAAAGCGAAACAATGGAATACAATGGCATTTCTTTCACTAAAATGTTATTTAAAGAGGATGCCACATCGCAACCATTTTACTCCAAAACTAAAAATACGGAATCCAAATTTTCAGGTCATTGGATTCAGGGTATCGGTTACACTGGTAATCCATTGCACAATTGTGTATGGAAATATGCCGGAGGATCTTCTCATCTTGTGAAGGTTAAATCTCATGGAGAAACTATTCTTGATCTTGAAGCAATCCGTGCACAAATAATAAATAGTAAGGATGATTTTCAGAAAAATGAATCCACTCCCATTTACAACTTAAATGGCAAAAGGTCTTCAGAAAATGAGAAAGGGATTTTAATATCCGCCGGAAAGAAGTATATCTCAAAATAACCATATTCTGAGTCTTGCCACTGCGTATCATTGAGGAAAATACAATAAATTTCCGGGACATCATCTTTTTGATGCCCCGGATTTGTTATATATTTGCATGTAGAATCAAGATAACCCAAAATTGAGATATGGAAAATTTCACATTCTGCTCGCCTACGAAGTTCATCTTCGGCAAGGGCGTGGAAAATGAGACGGGTGCCGCGCTCGCCAGATGCGGCGCATCGAAAGTAATGATTGTATACGGCAGCGACCGCATTCAGACTTCCGGCCTGCTCGGCCGTGTGCTCGATTCTCTCAATGCCGCCGGCATCCAATATATCACCTTCGGCGGAATCCAGCCCAACCCCACAGCCGAAAGCGTATACAATGGAATCGCACTCGCCGTGAAGGAGAGCGTCAACTTCATCCTCGCTATCGGTGGAGGCAGTCCTATAGATGCCGCAAAGGGAATAGCACTCGGTGCCACTTACCCCGGCGATTTCTGGGACTTCTATTGCGGCAAGGCAAAACCTCAGTTTGCTCTCCCCGTGGGCGTGGTGCTCACCATCCCCGCAGCCGGCAGCGAAGGCAGCGGCAATTCCGTGATTACAAATGAGGAAACGCATCAGAAAATCTCCGTGCGCTATCCCGACCTCCTGCGTCCACGCTTCGCTATCATGAATCCGGAACTCACCATGACCCTCCCCTGGGAACAGACAGCCTATGGTGTGGTGGACATGATGGCACATATCTACGAACGCTATTTCTCAAATACTACCGGCACACAACTTGTGGACTCCTATTCCGAAGCCATCCTTCGCGACGTGATGGACCAGGCTCTCAGCCTGCGCCTAAATCCCGACGACTATGACGCACGTGCCGATGTGATGTGGGCCGGCACTCTTGCCCATAACGGCCTCTGCGGCGTGGGTAAGGTGGAGGACTGGGCTTCCCATCGCCTCGAACATGAAATCTCCGCATTCTATCATGTGGCCCACGGCGCAGGACTCGCTGTAATCATTCCCGCCTGGATGCAATTCTGCGCCCGCCGAAATCCCGATAAACTCTGGCGATTCGCTATCAACGTGATGAGCGTTAACCCCGCCGGGAAAACCACCGAAGAGATTATCGACGAAGGCATCTCAAACCTCATCAACTTCTACCACGACCTCGGCCTTACCACTTCCCTGCCCGAACTCATCGGTTGCGAACCCGACATCGACAAAATGGTGAAATCGCTGCAACGCAATGTGGGCGACACATTGGGCAATTACGTGCCCCTCTCCATGGACGACTGCCGCGAAATCTACCGCATCGCCTGCGAAAACAAAGACAAAGAATAACCCAATCCCTAATCCCTAATCCCCAATCCCCTACTATGTCACCCGTTGAAATCGACAATTTCGTACACCTCTATGAGCAAAGCTTTATCGAAAACTGGTATCTGCCGGCACTGACCGACTATGTCACCGGCCGTACACTTACTTACGGCGATGTGGCCACCACCGTGGCCAAAATTCATCTGCTGTATGAAACGCTCGGCATTCAACAAGGCGACAAAGTGGCGCTCTGCGGACGCGACTGCAGCAACTGGGTGCTTGTATATATGGCCACCGTGACCTACGGCGCCGTGATTGTGCCAATCCTCGCAGAGTTCAATCCCGTGGACATAACCCACATCGTGAACCACTCGGAAGCGCGGCTGCTCTTTGCGTCACGCGCCGTGTGGGAACCGATGGAGCCGGAGGCCCTGCTCAATGTGCATGGCGCAATCGCAATCGACGACTTCCAGGCACTCCACGACCCCGGCGACGAGGAGGGACTCCTGCGTAGATCTTTGCGTATGCTCACCCGCCGTTTCCGCAGAAAATATCCCGACGGATACACTTCCGAATGCGTGAAATATCCCGAAATCCCCAACGAGGAGGTGCGCGAAATTAATTACACCTCCGGAACTACCGGTTTCTCGAAGGGTGTAATGCTCACCGGCGACAACCTTGCCGGAAACGTATGCTTCGGCATTCACACGCAACTCCACTTCCGCAGCAGCCGCGCGCTCTCTTTCCTGCCACTGGCACACGCATACGGTTGCGCATTCGATATGCTTACCCCTCTCGCTGTCGGTTCTCATATCACGATATTGGGTAAAGTGCCCTCCCCAAGAATCCTTATAAAGGCCATGAACGAGGTGAAACCTAACCTTGTGATCTGCGTGCCCCTAATCCTCGAGAAGATTTATAAAAACCAGATTCTCCCCCTCATCTCGAAGGGCACGATGCGCTGGACTTTGGCTGTCCCCTTCCTCGACTCTTTCATCTATGCCAAAATTCGCAAAAAACTCATGGACGCTTTCGGAGGAGAGTTTGAGCAGGTGATTGTCGGCGGCGCCCCTCTCAACCATGAGGTAGAGGATTTCCTTCACCGCATAAAATTCCCCTTCACCGTGGGCTATGGCATGACCGAATGCGGCCCGCTGATCTCTTACACCCATTGGGAGAAATTCATCCCCGGTTCGTCGGGCCGAACACTCCCCATGCTCGAAACCACGGTAGATAGCGACGACCCCGAAAATGTGCCGGGAGAGATATGCGTCAAGGGAACCAATGTAATGAAGGGTTATTTCAAGAATCCGGAAGCCACGCATAATGTACTCGACGACAACGGCTGGCTCCACACCGGCGACATGGGCACCCGTTCTGCCGATGGCACCCTCTTTCTCCGTGGCCGCTCCAAAACTATGATTCTCACATCTTCCGGTCAGAATATCTACCCTGAAGAGATCGAGGCAAAACTCAACAATATGCCATTCGTCACAGAGAGCCTCGTGGTGGAACGAAAGGGAAAACTTGTGGCGCTCGTATATCCCGACTTCGACGCCCTCGACCGATTCGACGTCTCCACCACCGACCTGGAGCCCACGATGGAGAATGTGCGCAAGGAACTGAACAAGCTCCTCGCCCCCTACGAGCAAATATCGAAGATAGTAGCAATGCCAGTAGAATTTGAGAAAACCCCCAAGCGCAGCATAAAACGCTTCCTCTATACCACTTGAGAAAAACAGGAATCAGGAATCAGGAATCAGAGCAACTCTGCTTTTGCCAACGCTGCACCGTCATTTTTTTTTGCTTACTTTGGGGCGCTCTTCAAAAAAAGTATTAACTTTGCGAATAGAAGGCACGCGCAGCATATGCTTTTACACCGCTCGCCGCATTACTATCCGTCAATTATGCTTAGCATCAACGAAACACAAAACGAAATAATCGAGGAATTCGAGGGCCTCAGCGACTGGATGGACCGCTATGCCTATATCATCGAACTCGGCAACCAACTCCCCCCATATCCCGAAAACGAAAAAACTCCGGCCAACCTAATAGAGGGCTGCCAGAGCCGCGTATGGATTGCCGCTCACCGTAAGGAGTATGGCCGTATCCATTTCGATGCCGATTCCGACGCGCTGATTGTCAAGGGAATCGTTTCCCTGCTGATGCGCGTGCTCAACGACCGCACCCCCGACGAAATCCTCGACTCCGACCTATATTTCATCGACCGTATCGGACTAAGCGAACACCTCTCCCCCACGCGCAGCAACGGCCTCGTGGCCATGGTGCGCCAAATCCGCGACTACGCCCGCGCTTTCAAGGCCCTTTCCGCAAATTGATTCATAAATCTTTCAAGATACACATCAACTGCCTAAAACTCTAACCATTAAATAATACCCGACACATGTTTAAAAACCACCCGAAAGGCCTTGTGCCCGCAGCCCTCAGCAACATGGGCGAACGGTTTGGCTATTACATCATGAACGCTGTGCTGGTGCTTTTCCTTTGCTCCAAGTTCGGACTCAGCGAGGAAACATCCACCCTCATCTACAGCTTCTTCTACGCCGGCATCTATGTGCTTAGCCTCGTAGGCGGCCTTATCGCCGACAAAACCCAAAACTATAAACGCACCATCATTCAGGGTCTCGTGGTGATGACCTTCGGCTATGTGGTGCTCGCAGTGCCCATCCTGGCCACCCCGCAGAACACCGGCTGGCTGCTGACTCTTACCTGCGTGGCCCTCTTCCTCATCGCCTTCGGCAACGGCCTCTTCAAAGGCAACCTCCAGGCTATCGTGGGTCAGCTCTACGACAACCCACGCTATTCCGCTCAGCGTGATTCCGGTTTCCAGATCTTCTACGTATTCATCAACGTGGGCGGTCTGATCGCCCCCTTCGTGGCTCCTATGCTCCGCAGCTGGTGGCTCGAGACGAACGGTATGGTATATAACGCTGCCTTCCCCGCTTTGGCTCACCAGTGCCTCTCCGTCACCGACCCGATGTCGATGGAAAACATCAACGAACTCATGGCCATGGCCACAAGCGTCGGCATGCAGGCAGGCCAGGAACTCCAGGCCTTCTGTACGGAATATCTCAAGGTGTTCAACACCGGCGTGCACTATTCATTCATCGCCTCTGTGGCTGCCATGCTTATTTCGCTGGTGATCTTCATCTTCACCAAGAAATCCCTCCCCAACCCCTCCAAGAAGGAGGAGGCTCAGGTGGAAAACTATACTCCCGAAGAGAAACTCGCCATGGCCAAGGAGATCAAGCAGCGTCTTTACGCTCTCTTCGCAGTGCTTGGCATCGCAATCTTCTTCTGGTTCTCATTCCATCAGAACGGCACCTCGATGTCGCTCTTTGCCCGCGACTTCGTGGACACCAGCGCTATTGCTCCTGAAATCTGGCAGGCCGTGAATCCCTTCTTCGTGATTGTGCTCACGCCTATCGTGATGTGGATTTTCGCAGCATTCTCGCGCCGTGGCAAGGAGATCTCCACTCCCAAGAAGATTGCCATCGGCATGGGTCTCGCAGGTATCGCATATCTCTTCATGACCATCTTCTCGGCAAGCGAAGGCTATCCCTCCGGCACAGATTTCCGCGCCCTGGTGGCCTCAGGTGCCGACGTGGTGAAAGCCGGATGGTGGGTGCTCATCCTCTACTACTTCTTCATGACAGTAGCCGAACTCTTCATCTCCCCGCTCGGACTCAGTTTTGTGTCGAAAGTGGCCCCGAAGCACCTGCAGGGTCTCTGCCAGGGTCTCTGGCTCGGCGCCACGGCTGTGGGCAACCTCATGCTCTGGATTGGCCCGCTCATCTATAATGCATATCCTATCTGGGTGGCATGGGCAGTATTCTTCGGAGTCTGCGTGATTTCGATGGGCGTGATGCTCACGATGGTCAACTGGCTGGAGCGCGTCACCGCCGACAAAGCTTGATTGGAAATTAGGAATTGGTCGCTCAGCGACTGCCCTGCATATTAACCGCGCACAGCACGAAGCGAAGTGCTGTGCGCGGCTTTTGTATCTTATCTCAGATCGCGGCTCCAATTCTCATTAACATTTTTAAAGATTTTTATAGTATTTTTATGGCCGTATCAAAAAGTTTACCTAAATTTGCGCCGATTTTGAATTGAACTTGTTATTAGGTTGTGATCAAGATGAATTATCGTGGATTTGCGGCTATGATTTGTGCCGCTTCCCTGATTGTGACCGCCGGCTGTGATTCCAACAAGGGAAAGGCCGACAAGGAAAAGGCCGAAGCGCTTCAGGACTCTGTGCCTGAAGTGTTTCACGCAGACAATGATATTGCCATGACGCTCCTCAGCGCCGTGGACGCTATCCGTGTCGGCGAACCGCTCGACACAGCAGATTATAATTTCGTGGGCGTGCTCACCGACGGCGCCGGCCGTCCACTTTATACCGACCTGCGCGGCACTCCCGGCAAATGGGATGTGGATGTGCTCTCGCCCACAAGCATCGTGATCCGTAACATCGACCTTGGTGACCTCCTCTCCGACGACCTCAGCCAGTATATCGCCAGCAACCTCAAACTCACCCGCGACAACATCGTGACCCTCTCGCATCCCGACGACCCAGAGGAAACCGACATGGTGCTTTATGCCTTCGACGGTGGCTTTCTCCGCGTGGAGACCCGCACCGGCACAGCCGCCAATGGCATCGAAGGATCCCTCATGCGCATCACCGCCTCCAAAGACGCCCCAAAAATGTAACGCGCCCAAGCACCAACAAGAGCACCGACTTCCCATTGACGACTACAACTGCAACCAATAACAATTCGATTTAGCCCCTGCATTATCATGATATTGTGGGATGGTGTCTAAGACCCCATCCCACAAAAAATGTTAACGCAGGGGTCGCAGATGTGCCTCAT